>NC_016941.1:0-306976 GCF_000236925.1 Staphylococcus argenteus
CGATTAAAGATAGAAATACACAACGCATGCGCTGTAATTTCGTTACAACTCCCACAGAATTCATCTCAAACCTACATATTTACTTAATTTGAATAGCTTATACATTTCTTATACAAGCTCTATAAATTATTTCCCAAACTGTTTTGGTACAAATGCGAATAATTTTATTATAGAAGAGAAAGTTATCCACTTATACACAAAGGTAGTTTTTGAAATTGTGGATAATTAAAAGTTACGCACAAACTTATACTATTTTTAGCAACATATTCACAGCTATTTGACATATAGAGAACTGAAAAAGTATAATTGTGTGGATAAGTCGTCCAACTCATGATTTTATAAGGATTTATTTATTGATTTTTACATGAAAATCACTGTGCATAACTATTAAGCAAGGTAAAGTTATCCACCGATTGTTATTAACTTGTGGATAATTATTAACATGGTGTGTTTAAAAGTTATCCACGGCTGTTATTTTTGTGTATAACTTAAAAATTTAAGAAAGATGGAGTAAATTTATGTCGGAAAAAGAAATTTGGGAAAAAGTGCTTGAAATTGCTCAAGAAAAATTATCAGCTGTAAGTTACTCAACTTTCCTAAAAGATACCGAGCTTTACACGATTAAAGATGGTGAAGCTATCGTATTATCGAGTATTCCTTTTAATGCAAATTGGTTAAATCAACAATATGCTGAAATTATCCAAGCAATCTTATTTGATGTTGTAGGTTATGAAGTGAAACCTCATTTTATTACTACTGAGGAATTAGCAAATTATAGTAATAAAGATGTTTCTACGGTACAGGAAACACCAAAATCTTCTACTGAAACAACTGAAGATAATCATGTGCTTGGTAGAGAGCAATTCAATGCCCATAACACATTTGACACATTTGTAATCGGACCTGGTAACCGCTTCCCACATGCAGCAAGTTTAGCCGTTGCCGAAGCACCAGCAAAAGCGTATAATCCATTATTTATATATGGAGGTGTTGGTTTAGGAAAAACCCATTTAATGCATGCCATTGGTCATCATGTTTTAGATAATAATCCAGATGCCAAAGTGATTTACACATCAAGTGAAAAATTCACAAACGAATTTATCAAATCGATTCGTGATAACGAGGGTGAAGCTTTCAGAGAAAGATATCGTAATATCGACGTCTTATTAATCGATGATATTCAGTTCATACAAAATAAAGTTCAAACGCAAGAAGAATTTTTCTATACTTTTAATGAATTACATCAGAATAACAAGCAAATCGTTATTTCGAGTGATCGACCACCAAAAGAGATTGCACAATTAGAAGATCGATTACGTTCACGCTTTGAATGGGGGCTAATTGTTGATATTACGCCACCAGATTACGAAACTCGAATGGCAATTTTGCAGAAGAAAATTGAAGAAGAGAAATTAGATATTCCACCAGAAGCTTTAAATTATATAGCAAATCAAATTCAATCTAATATTCGTGAATTAGAAGGTGCATTGACACGCTTACTTGCATATTCACAATTATTAGGAAAACCAATTACAACTGAATTAACTGCTGAAGCTTTAAAAGATATCATTCAAGCACCAAAATCTAAGAAAATTACAATTCAAGATATTCAAAAGGTAGTAGGTCAGTACTATAATGTTAGAATTGAAGATTTCAGTGCTAAAAAACGTACAAAGTCAATCGCATATCCGCGTCAAATAGCTATGTACTTATCTAGAGAGCTTACTGATTTTTCATTACCTAAAATTGGTGAAGAATTTGGCGGGCGTGATCACACAACTGTAATCCATGCTCATGAAAAGATATCTAAAGATTTAAAAGAAGATCCTATTTTTAAACAAGAAGTAGAGAATCTTGAAAAAGAAATAAGAAATATTTAAGTAGAAGATAAGTGGGAAATAGAATCTGTTATATAACAGCAATAATAGAAGCTATCTTTTCGTTTATATTTAATAAATGAAATGGCATGATGGTTAAAATCTATTTTGTGGATAATGTTCAAAAGTCATACACACCATACACAAGTTATCAACATGTGTATAACTTTGCAAATTCAATGTTTTTAAGACTTATCCACTAATCCACAGCACCTACTACTATTACTAAGAACTTAAAACCTATATAATTATATGTAAACGACTGGAAGGAGTTTAAATTAATGATGGAATTCACTATTAAAAGAGATTATTTTATTACACAATTAAATGACACATTAAAAGCAATATCACCAAGAACAACATTACCAATTTTAACTGGTATCAAAATCGATGCGAAAGAACATGAAGTGATACTAACTGGTTCAGACTCTGAAATTTCAATTGAAATCACTATTCCTAAAACTGTTGATGGCGAAGATATTGTCAACATTTCAGAAACAGGTTCAGTTGTGTTACCTGGACGATTCTTTGTTGATATTATAAAAAAATTACCTGGTAAAGATGTTAAATTATCTACAAATGAGCAATTCCAAACATTAATTACATCAGGTCATTCTGAATTTAATTTAAGTGGCTTAGATCCAGATCAATATCCTTTATTACCACAAGTTTCTAGAGATGACGCAATTCAATTGTCAGTAAAAGTGCTTAAAAACGTGATTGCACAAACGAATTTCGCAGTGTCCACCTCAGAAACACGCCCAGTATTGACTGGTGTGAACTGGCTTATACAAGAAAATGAATTAATATGCACAGCGACTGACTCACACCGCTTGGCTGTAAGAAAGTTGCAGTTAGAAGATGTTTCTGAAAATAAAAATGTCATCATTCCAGGTAAAGCCTTAGCTGAACTAAATAAAATTATGTCTGATAGTGAAGAAGACATTGATATCTTCTTTGCTTCAAATCAAGTTTTATTCAAAGTAGGAAATGTAAACTTTATTTCTCGATTATTAGAGGGACATTATCCTGATACAACACGTTTATTCCCTGAAAACTATGAAATTAAATTAAGTATAGACAATGGCGAATTTTATCATGCAATTGATCGTGCATCTTTATTAGCACGTGAAGGTGGCAATAACGTTATTAAATTAAGTACAGGTGATGACGTTGTTGAATTGTCTTCTACATCACCAGAAATTGGTACTGTTAAAGAAGAAGTTGATGCAAATGATGTTGAAGGCGGAAACTTAAAAATTTCTTTCAACTCTAAATATATGATGGACGCTTTAAAAGCAATTGATAATGACGAAGTTGAGGTTGAATTCTTTGGTACAATGAAGCCGTTCATTTTAAAACCAAAAGGTGACGACTCAGTAACGCAATTAATTTTACCAATCAGAACATACTAAAAATTAAACAATCATAAAGGATGACGTTTTAATTAACCACGTCATCCTTTATTTTTTGGCAAAAATAATTCTAGATGCGTATGTAAAATAAAAGTGACAGCATTTTAAATGGTAAATAAAAAGCTTGAATGAAATTTATGATAGAAATGTCATGATTTAAATAATTGCGCTTAAATGCCCCTTAAATTTTAAATTTCAAATTACTAACAGATAAATTGAAAATGAATAGTAAAACTTGGTTAAATAGGGCTTTGAAATTAAAATTAGTGATATCAAGAAAAATAATGAATAAATTATTTATATGTAAACGGTTTTTCCCTCTCTTTTAAATGAAATTTGTGACAAAAAAAGGTATAATATATTAATGACATACAAAGAAATGGAGTGATTATTTTGGTTCAAGAAGTTGTAGTAGAAGGCGACATCAATTTAGGTCAATTTCTAAAAACAGAAGGGATTATTGAGTCTGGTGGTCAAGCAAAATGGTTCTTGCAAGACGTTGAAGTATTAATTAATGGAGTGCGTGAAACACGTCGCGGTAAAAAGTTAGAACATCAAGATCGTATAGATATCCCAGAGTTACCTGAAGATGCTGGTTCTTTCTTAATCATTCATCAAGGTGAACAATGAAATTAAATACACTCCAATTAGAAAACTATCGTAACTATGATGAGGTTACGTTGAAGTGTCATCCTGATGTGAATATCCTTATTGGAGAAAATGCACAAGGAAAGACAAATTTACTTGAATCAATCTATACCTTAGCTTTAGCAAAAAGTCATAGAACGAGTAATGATAAGGAACTCATACGTTTCGACGCTGATTATGCTAAAATAGAAGGTGAGCTTAGTTATAGACATGGTACGATGCCATTAACGATGTTTATAACTAAAAAAGGTAAACAAGTCAAAGTGAATCACTTAGAGCAAAGTCGACTAACACAATATGTTGGTCATCTCAATGTGGTTCTTTTTGCGCCAGAAGATTTAAATATTGTTAAAGGCTCTCCTCAAATAAGACGACGCTTTATAGATATGGAGTTGGGCCAAATTTCTGCTGTTTACTTAAATGATTTAGCACAATACCAACGTATTTTAAAGCAAAAGAATAATTACTTGAAACAGTTACAATTAGGTCAGAAAAAGGACCTGACTATGCTGGAAGTTTTAAATCAGCAGTTTGCAGAATATGCTTTAAAGGTGACTGATAAACGTGCGCATTTTATTCAAGAGCTAGAATCATTAGCAAAACCAATTCATGCTGGGATTACAAATGATAGAGAAACGTTGTCGCTGAATTATTTACCTAGTCTTAAATTCGATGATGCTCAAATTGAAGCGGCACGTCTTGAAGAGATTATGTCTATTCTAAGTGATAACATGCAAAGAGAAAAAGAGCGTGGTATTAGCTTGTTTGGACCACATCGAGACGATATTAGTTTTGATGTAAATGGCATGGATGCACAAACATATGGTTCTCAAGGTCAGCAACGTACAACGGCATTGTCCATTAAGTTAGCTGAAATTGAATTAATGAATATCGAAGTTGGGGAATACCCCATCTTATTATTAGACGATGTACTTAGTGAATTAGATGATTCACGTCAAACGCATTTATTAAGTACAATTCAGCATAAAGTACAAACATTTGTCACTACGACATCTGTTGATGGTATTGATCATGAAATTATGAATAACGCTAAATTGTATCGTATTAATCAAGGTGAAATTATAAAGTAACAGAAAGCGATGGTGACTGCATTGTCAGATGTAAACAACACGGATAATTATGGTGCTGGGCAAATACAAGTATTAGAAGGTTTAGAAGCAGTACGTAAAAGACCAGGTATGTATATTGGTTCAACTTCAGAAAGAGGTTTGCACCATTTAGTATGGGAAATCGTTGATAACAGTATCGACGAAGCATTAGCTGGTTATGCAAACCAAATTGAAGTCGTTATTGAAAAAGATAACTGGATTAAAGTAACAGATAACGGACGTGGTATCCCAGTTGATATTCAAGAAAAAATGGGACGTCCAGCTGTCGAAGTTATTTTAACTGTTTTACATGCTGGTGGTAAATTCGGCGGTGGCGGATACAAAGTATCTGGTGGTTTACATGGTGTTGGTTCATCAGTAGTAAACGCATTGTCACAAGACTTAGAAGTATATGTACACAGAAATGAGGCAATCTATCATCAGGCATACAAAAAAGGTGTACCTCAATTTGACTTAAAGGAAGTTGGCACAACTGATAAGACAGGTACTGTCATTCGTTTTAAAGCAGATGGAGAAATCTTCACAGAGACAACAATATATAATTATGAAACGTTACAGCAACGTATTAGAGAGCTTGCTTTCTTAAATAAAGGTATTCAAATTACGTTAAGAGATGAACGTGATGAAGACAATATTCGAGAAGACTCCTATCACTATGAAGGGGGTATTAAATCGTACGTTGAATTATTAAATGAAAAGAAAGAACCAATTCATGATGAACCAATTTATATACATCAATCTAAAGATGATATTGAAGTGGAAATTGCGATTCAATACAACTCGGGATATGCTACGAATCTGTTAACTTACGCAAATAATATTCATACGTATGAAGGTGGTACGCATGAAGATGGATTTAAACGTGCATTAACACGCGTTTTAAACAGTTATGGTTTAAGTAGCAAGATTATGAAAGAAGACAAAGATAGACTTTCTGGTGAAGATACACGTGAAGGTATGACAGCAATTATATCTATCAAACATGGTGATCCTCAGTTTGAAGGTCAAACAAAGACGAAATTAGGTAACTCTGAAGTACGTCAAGTTGTAGATAAATTGTTCTCTGAGCATTTTGAAAGATTTTTATATGAAAATCCACAAGTAGCACGTACGGTTGTTGAAAAAGGTATTATGGCGGCACGTGCGCGTGTTGCAGCGAAAAAAGCGCGTGAAGTAACGCGTCGTAAGTCAGCATTAGATGTTGCGAGTTTACCAGGTAAATTAGCAGATTGTTCTAGTAAAAGTCCTGAAGAATGTGAAATCTTCTTAGTCGAGGGTGACTCTGCCGGGGGGTCTACAAAATCCGGCCGTGACTCTAGAACGCAAGCCATTCTTCCGTTACGAGGAAAAATATTAAACGTTGAAAAGGCTCGATTAGACCGAATCTTAAACAATAATGAAATTCGTCAAATGATTACAGCATTCGGTACAGGTATCGGTGGCGATTTTGATTTAGCAAAAGCACGCTACCATAAAATCGTAATTATGACCGATGCAGATGTCGATGGTGCGCATATTAGAACATTGTTACTTACATTCTTCTATCGATTTATGAGACCGTTAATCGAAGCAGGTTATGTGTACATTGCACAACCACCATTATATAAATTAACACAAGGTAAACAAAAATATTATGTATACAATGATAGGGAACTTGAAAAACTTAAATCTGAATTGAACCCAACGCCAAAATGGTCAATTGCACGATACAAAGGTCTTGGAGAAATGAATGCAGATCAATTATGGGAAACAACTATGAATCCTGAACACCGTGCATTATTACAAGTGAAACTTGAAGATGCTATTGAAGCGGACCAAACATTTGAAATGTTAATGGGTGACGTTGTAGAAAACCGTAGACAATTTATAGAAGATAATGCAGTTTATGCAAACTTAGACTTCTAAGCGCTGTGAACTGAACTTTTGAAGGAGGATCTCTTGATGGCTGAATTACCTCAATCAAGAATAAATGAACGAAATATTACCAGTGAAATGCGTGAATCATTTTTAGATTATGCGATGAGTGTTATTGTTGCTCGTGCATTGCCAGATGTTCGTGACGGTTTAAAACCAGTACATCGTCGTATACTTTATGGATTGAATGAACAAGGTATGACACCGGATAAATCATATAAAAAATCAGCACGTATCGTTGGTGACGTAATGGGTAAATATCACCCTCATGGTGACTCATCTATTTATGAAGCAATGGTACGTATGGCTCAAGATTTTAGTTATCGTTATCCGCTTGTTGATGGTCAAGGTAACTTTGGTTCAATGGATGGAGACGGTGCAGCAGCAATGCGTTATACTGAGGCACGTATGACTAAAATTACGCTTGAACTGTTACGTGATATTAATAAAGATACAATAGATTTTATCGATAACTATGATGGTAATGAAAGAGAGCCGTCAGTCTTACCAGCACGTTTCCCTAACTTATTAGCAAACGGTGCATCAGGTATTGCTGTAGGTATGGCAACAAATATTCCACCACATAACTTAACAGAATTAATCAATGGGGTGCTTAGTTTAAGTAAGAATCCTGATATTTCAATAGCTGAGTTGATGGAGGATATTGAAGGTCCTGATTTCCCAACTGCTGGACTTATTTTAGGTAAAAGTGGAATTAGACGTGCTTATGAAACAGGTCGTGGTTCAATTCAAATGCGCTCTCGAGCGGAAATTGAAGAACGTGGCGGTGGTCGTCAACGTATTGTTGTGACTGAAATTCCTTTCCAAGTGAATAAAGCACGTATGATTGAAAAAATTGCAGAGCTAGTGCGCGACAAAAAAATTGATGGTATCACTGACTTACGAGACGAAACAAGTTTACGTACAGGTGTGAGAGTAGTCATTGATGTTCGTAAGGATGCAAATGCTAGTGTCATTTTAAATAACTTATATAAACAAACGCCACTTCAAACATCATTTGGTGTGAATATGATTGCACTTGTAAATGGCAGACCAAAACTTATTAATTTAAAAGAAGCTTTGGTACATTACTTAGAGCATCAAAAGACAGTTGTTAGAAGACGTACGCAATATAATTTACGTAAAGCTAAAGATCGTGCCCACATTTTAGAAGGGTTACGTATTGCGTTAGATCACATCGACGAAATTATTTCAACGATTCGTGAATCAGATACAGATAAAATTGCCATGGAAAGCTTGCAACAACGCTTTAAACTTTCTGAGAAACAAGCACAAGCAATTTTAGACATGCGTTTGAGACGTTTAACAGGTTTAGAACGTGACAAAATTGAAGCAGAATATAATGAGTTATTAAATTATATTAGTGAATTAGAAGCAATCTTAGCTGATGAAGAAGTGTTATTACAGTTAGTTAGAGATGAATTAACAGAAATTCGAGATCGTTTTGGTGATGACCGTCGTACTGAAATTCAATTAGGTGGATTTGAAGATTTAGAAGATGAAGACCTCATTCCAGAAGAACAAATTGTAATTACATTGAGCCATAATAACTACATTAAACGTTTGCCGGTATCTACATATCGTGCTCAAAACCGTGGTGGTCGTGGTGTTCAAGGTATGAATACATTAGAAGAAGACTTCGTTAGTCAATTAGTAACGTTAAGTACACATGACCATGTATTGTTCTTTACTAACAAAGGTCGCGTATACAAACTTAAAGGTTATGAAGTGCCTGAGTTATCTAGACAATCTAAAGGTATTCCTGTAGTGAATGCTATTGAACTTGAAAATGATGAAGTCATTAGTACAATGATTGCTGTAAAAGACCTTGAAAGTGAAGAAAACTTCTTAGTGTTTGCAACGAAACGTGGAATTGTAAAACGTTCAGCATTAAGTAACTTCTCAAGAATTAACAGAAATGGTAAGATTGCTATTTCATTTAGAGAAGATGACGAGTTAATCGCAGTACGTTTAACAAGTGGTCAAGAAGATATCTTGATTGGTACTTCTCATGCATCATTAATTCGATTCCCTGAATCAACATTACGTCCTTTAGGTCGAACTGCAACAGGTGTGAAAGGGATTACACTTCGTGAAGGTGACGAAGTTGTAGGGCTTGATGTAGCTCATGCAAATAGTGTTGATGAAGTATTAGTTGTTACTGAAAATGGCTATGGTAAACGTACGCCAGTAAATGACTATCGCTTATCAAATCGTGGTGGTAAAGGTATTAAGACTGCAACGATTACTGAACGTAACGGTAATGTTGTTTGTATTACAACTGTTACTGGTGAAGAAGATTTAATGATTGTTACAAATGCAGGTGTTATTATTCGACTAGACGTTGCAGATATTTCGCAAAATGGTCGTGCAGCACAAGGTGTTCGTTTAATTCGCTTAGGTGATGATCAATTTGTTTCTACTGTTGCTAAAGTAAAAGAAGATGCAGAAGATGAAGCAAATGAAGATGAGCAATCAACTTCAGCTGTATCTGAAGATGGTACAGAGCAACGACATGAAGCGGTTGTAAATGATGAAACACCAGGAAATGCAATTCATACTGAAGTGATTGAATCAGAAGAAACTGATGATGATGGACGTATTGAAGTAAGACAAGATTTCATGGATCGTGTTGAAGAAGATATACAACAAGCATCAGATGATGATGAAGAATAATATAAAAAATAAGACTTCCCTGAATGTAGGGGAGTCTTATTTTTATGCTAGAAAGCAATGCTATACTATATTCAATGATTAGTAATGATTAACTTTCTAATTGCTTCATTGCGTATGGTATTTCATTGATAAGTCTTGATGGTGGCACCACATACATATCTTTTGCAAGGTTTTCACCAATGAAACTATGTGTATATGTGGCACTCATAACCGCTTCTTTTAAGTTATCGAATTGACCGACAAAACTTGTAATCATACCGGCAAGTGTATCACCCATACCTCCAGTAGCCATCGCAGGGCTACCAATTGTCAATTTAAAGTCTTCATCTTTAAAGAAAATTTCAGTACCATGTTTTTTAAGTACAACTGTTGCACCTAAACGATCTACCGCTTCACGATTACGTTCATATGTTTGTTCCTCAATTGGGATACCGCTTAAACGTTCCCATTCTTTAAGGTGAGGAGTAAATATGACACGACATGTAGGTAATTGTGGTTTAAGTTTACTAAAAATTGTAATTGCATCACCATCGACAATCAAGTTTTGATGTGGTTGTATATTTTGTAATAGGAATGTAATGGCATTATTCCCTTTAAAATCAACACCAAGTCCGGGACCAATAAGGATACTATCAGTCATTTCAATCATTTTCGTTAACATTTTCGTATCATTAATATCGATAACCATGGCTTCTGGACAGCGCGAATGTAATGCTGAGTGATTTGTTGGATGTGTTGCTACAGTGATTAAACCACTACCGCTAAATACACATGCACGAGCCGCTAACATAATGGCACCACCTAAGTTAGCAGATCCACCAATTAATAAAATTTTGCCATAATCACCTTTATGTGAATCTTCTTTACGCTTAGGAATGTTAATAGAATTTAACGTTTCCATAGTGATATAACCTCCCATGTAAAAGCTTTTCCAAATATATTCAATTTTAAAAATATATAGTAAGTTTTAACAAAATGTATTATAAATATGTGAATTCATTATTATTTGTCGTTAAATACAATAGAAAATACTATACCTGTATATGCAATTCGTCAATAGATAAATTATTAAATATACTTGCAACAATATTATTATCCTTTAATACGCTACAATAGTGCTCTGATAATAGGTTATAAATGTACTTAAAACCATTGTTTCAATAAATATGAAAACGTATACTTCAAGAAGGATGGGTTTCTTAATATTAACAAGGGGGTAACATGTATGACATTATATTTAGATGGAGAAACACTAACAATTGAGGGTATTAAATCATTTTTACAACAACAATCTAAGATAGAAATTGTTGATGAGGCATTAGAGCGTGTCAAAAAAAGTAGAGATGTAGTTGAACGTATTATTGAAAATGAAGAAACAGTTTATGGCATTACAACAGGATTCGGATTATTTAGTGATGTGCGTATAGACCCAACACAATACAATGAATTACAAGTGAACCTTATACGTTCACATGCTTGTGGATTAGGTGAGCCATTTTCAAAAGAAGTAGCGCTCGTCATGATGGTATTAAGATTAAACACATTATTAAAGGGGCATTCAGGTGCTACTTTAGACCTCGTAAGACAATTACAATTCTTCGTAAATGAGCGTATTATACCAGTGATTCCGCAACAAGGTTCGCTTGGTGCATCAGGAGATTTAGCGCCACTATCACATTTAGCATTAGCATTAATTGGTGAAGGAAAAGTGTTTTATAAAGATATAGAAATGGATAGTGCAGACGTATTAAAGCAATTAGATAGACCACCTTTGAAACTGCAGGCTAAAGAAGGTTTAGCATTGATTAATGGTACGCAAGCTATGACAGCACAAGGTGTCATTAGTTATATAGAGGCAGAAGATTTAGGATATCAATCTGAATGGATTGCAGCATTAACACATCAGTCGCTCAATGGCATTATAGATGCATATCGTCATGAAGTGCACGCTGTTCGAAATTTTCAGGAACAAATTAATGTGGCAGCACGCATGCGTGATTGGTTAGAAGGATCAAAATTAACAACCCGACAAGCAGAAATTCGTGTACAAGACGCATATACGCTACGTTGCATTCCACAAATTCATGGCGCAAGTTTTCAAGTATTTAACTATGTTAAACAACAATTAGAATTTGAAATGAATGCGGCTAATGATAATCCATTAATATTTGAGGAAACAGATGAAACATTAGTCATTTCAGGTGGTAACTTCCATGGCCAACCGATTGCCTTTGCTTTGGATCATCTTAAATTAGGTGTAAGTGAATTAGCGAATGTATCTGAGCGTCGTCTTGAGAGATTAGTAAATCCTCAGTTAAATGGCGATTTACCAGCATTTCTTAGTCCGGAGCCAGGATTGCAAAGTGGCGCAATGATTATGCAATATGCTGCAGCAAGCCTTGTTTCTGAAAATAAAACTTTAGCTCATCCTGCAAGTGTAGATTCTATTACATCGTCTGCAAATCAAGAAGATCATGTATCTATGGGCACCACAGCAGCTAGACATGGTTATCAAATTATTGAAAATGCAAGACGTGTGCTGTCAATTGAGTGTGTGATTGCATTACAAGCAGCAGAGTTGAAAGGTATTGAAGGATTATCACCAAAAACACGTCGTAAATATGAAGAGTTTCGAAGCATAGTGCCTTCTATTACACATGATCGTCAATTTCATAAAGATATTGAAGCGGTTGCACATTATTTAAAGCAATCTCTTTATCAAACGTCTGGATGTCATTAAATCGACATGAAGTAAGTTCTTAATCGTCACTTGAAAAAGCAAATATAGTTTGCTATATTAAAACTAACTTAATAAGATATTGTTCGTAGGACAAGTAATATACGGTGTTTGATGTCAGAGAGCTTGTGGTTAGTGTGAACAAGAATCAACCTATATATGAATCTACCTACTTAATTGAAAGAACAATCGGTAATAACCGTTATTTTAGTGAAGTGCAATTTAGATTTTAGTGTATAACTATATCTAAAATTGTTAAATAGGGTGGCAACGCGTAGACCACGTCCCTTGTAGGGATGTGGTCTTTTTTTATTTTCAAAAATAAAATGCATGTTACTCAATAATAAATGATAATTTTTTGGGAAAGGATGAATGTTAATGTTAGATATTAAACTTTTTAGAAATGAGCCTGATCAAGTTAAGAGCAAAATTGAATTACGCGGAGATGATCCAAAAGTTGTAGATGAAATTTTAGAATTGGATGAGCAACGACGTAAATTGATTAGTGCTACAGAAGAAATGAAAGCACGTCGTAATAAAGTAAGTGAAGAAATTGCTTTAAAAAAACGTAATAAAGAAAATGCCGATGATGTAATAGCTGAAATGCGCACATTAGGTGACGATATTAAAGAAAAAGATAATCAATTAAATGAAATAGATAATAAAATGACAAGTATACTTTGTCGTATTCCGAACTTAATTAGTGATGATGTACCTCAAGGTGAATCTGACGAAGATAACGTTGAAGTTAAAAAGTGGGGTACACCACGTGAATTTGATTTTGAACCAAAAGCACATTGGGACATTGTTGAAGAATTAAAAATGGCTGATTTTGATCGTGCAGCTAAAGTTTCAGGTGCGCGTTTTGTATACTTAACAAATGAAGGTGCGCAATTAGAACGTGCTTTAATGAATTATATGATTACAAAACATACAACACAACATGGTTATACAGAAATGATGGTACCACAACTTGTGAACGCAGATACAATGTATGGTACAGGTCAATTACCTAAATTTGAAGAAGATTTATTTAAAGTAGAAAAAGAAGGATTATATACAATTCCAACTGCTGAAGTACCTTTAACGAATTTCTATCGTAATGAAATTATTCAACCAGGTGTACTTCCTGAAAAATTCACTGGTCAATCTGCATGTTTCCGAAGTGAAGCGGGATCAGCTGGTAGAGATACAAGAGGGTTAATTCGTTTACACCAATTCGATAAAGTAGAAATGGTACGTTTCGAACAACCAGAAGATTCATGGAATGCTTTAGAAGAAATGACAACAAATGCAGAAGCAATTCTAGAAGAATTAGGCTTACCATATCGTCGTGTTATTTTATGTACTGGTGATATCGGTTTTAGCGCAAGTAAAACATATGATTTAGAAGTTTGGTTACCAAGTTACAATGACTATAAAGAAATTAGTTCATGTTCTAACTGTACTGATTTCCAAGCGCGTCGTGCAAATATTCGATTCAAACGTGATAAAGCAGCTAAACCAGAATTAGCACATACATTAAATGGTAGTGGTTTA
The DNA here is from genome assembly GCF_000236925.1 of Staphylococcus argenteus. Taxonomy (NCBI): domain Bacteria; kingdom Bacillati; phylum Bacillota; class Bacilli; order Caryophanales; family Staphylococcaceae; genus Staphylococcus; species Staphylococcus argenteus. The sequence continues at coordinate 13,958 of NC_016941.1, forward strand.
GCAGTTGGACGTACATTTGCTGCTATCGTTGAAAACTACCAAAATGAAGATGGAACAGTAACAATTCCAGAAGCATTAGTACCATTTATGGGTGGTAAAACACAAATTTCAAAACCAGTTAAATAATTAAAGATTTGTAATAAAAAGTGGTGACGAATCTGTCACCACTTTTTTGTTGCGAAAATTAATATTATGGAGCCATCGTTAACAGCTCATATGAATAAAATTTTTACTCTATTTGTCAATATAATTATGGAGCCAACGATGAATCATCCTGATGGACGAAAGCTATATTAACTATCACCATATTTAATGATGCGGTGCACATATACTACTCTTGATGCATGAATAGGAAGCGTTATTACATATAAATATTATCAGAGGAGGGGGAAGGGGAGGAGATGTGGAATAAAGAGTGAGACAAACAGCATAAAAAATATGGAAAAATGCCTAAAAGAACATTATTAAAACACTTCAATGCAAGACGAAAATTTTATATAAACGTAGGGATGTCTTAAGTTTTTATTCAAAAATTCTGACAAATAAAATACTACAACAAAAGCGTTTTGAAACTCACGTAAGTCTAACGTAAGACAAACCGAAGTCTAAAAATATTGCTTGTGTATATGAAGTGTATTAGACTAGGTATATTATTTTTACGTAATTATAAACATTAAAAATATTAAAGGAGGGTGAACAGATGACATCGCATTTAAGTTTCAGGCAAGGCGTAAAAGAATGTATTCCTACTTTGTTTGGTTATGCAGGTGTTGGTATTTCGTTTGGCATTGTAGCGGCATCACAAAATTTCAGTATTTTAGAAATCACATTGTTATGTCTTATTATATACGCTGGTGCTGCTCAATTTATTATGTGCGCGTTGTTTATTGCAGGAACGCCAATATCAGCGATTGTATTAACTACATTCATTGTAAATTCTAGAATGTTCCTCTTGAGTATGTCGCTTGCGCCAAATTACAAAACATATGGGTTTTGGAACCGTATAGGATTAGGTTCATTAGTAACTGATGAAACATTTGGTGTTGCCATTACACCTTATTTAAAAGGAGAACCCATCAATGATCGATGGCTGCACGGTCTGAATATAACGGCATATTTATTTTGGACAGTTTCATCTGTAGCTGGGGCTTTATTTGGAAAATATATTTCAAATCCGCAAGCATTAGGTTTAGATTTTGCCATTACAGCCATGTTTATCTTTTTGGCAATTGCACAATTCGAATCAATCACTAAGTCACGATTAAGAATATACATTGTATTAGTTATTGTAGTAATTGTAATGATGTTATCTTTAAGCTTATTTATGCCTTCTTACCTTGCCATATTATTTGCAGCAACAATTGCGGCTGCGTTAGGAGTGATGATGGAACGATGACAACGAATATGAACATGTTAATACTTATTTTATTATGCGGCATCGTAACATTACTAATTCGAATCATTCCTTTTATCATGATTTCTAAAGTACAGTTACCAGATGTCGTTGTTCGATGGCTTTCATTTATTCCTATTACATTATTTACGGCACTGGTCATCGATAGCATCATTCAACAAACATCACATAGCGATGGATATACACTGAATATACCTTATATCATTGCATTAATTCCTACTGTTGTTTTATCAATAATTACACGCAGTTTAACTATTACAATTATTAGTGGGATTATTATCATGGCTGCACTAAGATTTTTCTTTTAAAAATACTTTAAAATCATTGAACAGATATTTAAACTTAGGTAAACTGATATTAATCAGAAAATTCTGATACAAAAATCGTTTGTAGAGATATGGGAAATCATAAATATAAAACGGTTTGGTTAATCGCATGATTTTGATAACAATGTTTTCAAATGATAAAAAGTAATTCATGACTTAAACTCAACTAAACACATAACAATTTCATATGTCTTATTGTGAGAAGTTGAGGGACTTGGCCCTGTGATACTTCAGCAACCGACTTTATAGCACGGTGCTAAAACCAACGAGTTACTCGAATGATAAGTATATAAACTTCTTACTTTTCAATAGGGTAAGAAGTTTTTTTATTTAAGGAGGAAAGGACAATGACAAATTACACAGTAGATACTTTAAATTTAGGGGAATTTATAACAGAATCTGGGGAAGTCATAGATAATTTACGTTTACGATACGAACATGTAGGTTATTATGGACAACCATTAGTTGTAGTTTGTCATGCATTAACCGGTAACCATTTAACATATGGTACAGATGATAATCCGGGATGGTGGCGAGAAATTATTGATGGTGGATATGTGCCCATCAACGACTATCAATTTTTAACTTTTGATGTCATAGGAAGTCCATTTGGCTCAAGTTCACCTTTGAACGATGCTCAATTTCCTAAAAAGCTAACATTACGAGATATCGTTAGAGCTAACGAATTAGGTATTCGAGCACTTGGATATGACAAAATTAATATATTAATAGGTGGGAGTCTTGGTGGTATGCAAGCTATGGAATTATTGTATAACCAACAATTTCAAGTAGATAAAGCTATCATTCTTGCTGCTACTAGTAGAACTTCGTCATACAGCAGAGCTTTCAATGAGATTGCAAGACAAGCGATTCATATTGGTGGTAAAGAAGGATTGAGTATTGCACGTCAGTTAGGTTTTTTGACATATCGGTCATCTAAAAGTTACGATGAACGTTTCACACCAGAAGAAGTCGTAGCATATCAACAACATCAAGGTAATAAATTTAAAGAGCGTTTCGACTTGAAGTGCTATTTAACACTGCTTGATGTTTTAGACAGCCACAACATTGACCGCGGTCGTACTGATGTAACCCATGTTTTTAAAAATTTAGAAACAAAAGTTTTAACAATGGGATTTATTGATGATTTATTATATCCAGATGATCAAGTACGTGCCTTAGGTGAACGATTTAAATATCACCGTCATTTCTTTGTGCCTGATAACGTAGGTCATGATGGATTCCTACTAAATTTTAATACGTGGGCACCTAATTTATATCATTTTTTAAATTTAAAGCATTTCAAACGTAAGTAATATCATTTTATTTGTCTTAAAAATGAGACGTTTAAACTATAGTTACTAAATTTGAATAATTTTAAATAAATGACATAAATAACTAATAGAAATGACTGTATCTAAAATGCGATATAGTAATCGTGAAAAATTGAAGCATAATGGCTTTAAAGGAAATAATATAACAATCTAAATGGCATGCGTTGAAAGATGCAAAACAACAAAAATAATAATCAATTAAATGTGATAGAAAGAGATAACCTATAAATTGTTAATTTCTATTAAAGAGGTTAAAATAATAGCTATAGTTAAAAATATGGGAGTGGCTTATGTGTTTTCAAAAATACAACCTAAAGCAACAATGATTGCAACAATAATGTTGATATTTGTCGCTTTAGCTTTATATCAAATGCCTGGTTTAGGACTAGTATTTGCATTATTTGCAACCATACCAGGTATCGTTTTATGGAATAAATCAACACAATCTTTTGGAATTAGTGCACTTATTACAGTGATTATAACAACCATTCTAGGTAATACTTTCGTGTTAAGTGCTATTATATTAGTCTTAATCGCAAGTTTAATTATCGGTCAATTATTAAAAGAAAAGACATCTAAAGAGAGAATTCTATACGTAACAACTGTAGCGATGAGTTTGATTTCATTAATCGCATTCATGTTACTTCAAACGTTCGGGAAAATTCCTTCCTCAGCAAGCTTAGTAAAACCTTTTAAACAATCACTTCATGAAGTGATTACGATGAGTGGCGTCGATGCAAATATGACCCAAATGCTAGAAGAAGGGTTTAGACAAGCGACCGTTCAATTACCTGGTTTCATCATTATCATTACATTTTTTATTGTCTTAATTAACTTAATCGTTACATTTCCGATTTTACGAAAATTTAAAATCGCAACACCAGTGTTTAAGCCACTTTTCGCATGGCAAATGAGCGGAATTTTATTATGGATATATATTATTGTCCTTATATGCTTGTTATTTACAAGTCAACCAAGTGTGTTCCAGAGCATACTTTTAAATTTCCAACTTGTGTTATCATTAGTGATGTATATTCAAGGTTTAAGTGTTATTCATTTCTTTGGTAAAGCGAAAGGTTTGCCGAATGCAGTAACGATTTTACTATTGATTATCGGTACATTATTGACACCTACGACACATATTGTAGGATTACTTGGTGTTATCGATTTAAGTTTGAATTTGAAGCGAATCATGAAAAATAATTCTAAAAAGTGAATAGAGGTGGAATAATGAATCGGCAGTCCACTAAGAAAGCTTTACTAATACCATTTGTCATCATGATTATCACAGCAATTGTTTTAATGGGTGTATGGTTTATCTTTAATAGTCTTATAGCATTAATTGCATCTATCGTTCTTGTCGTGATGATTATTGTTAGCGTCATTTTATTTAGACAAGCTTTAATGAAAATGGATAATTATGTAGATGATTTGAGTGCCCAAATTTCAACAACGAATAATAAAGCAATCAAACATTTACCAATAGGTATAATTGTTTTAGATGAAAATGACCATATCGAATGGGTTAACCAATTCATGACGGATCATATGGAAGCAAATGTCATTTCAGAATCTGTGAATGAAGTATTTCCTAACATTTTAAAGCAATTAGATAGAGTGAAATCTGTTGAAATAGAATATAATCAGTATCATTTCCAAGTACGTTATTCAGAGCATGATCACTGTCTCTATTTCTTTGATATAACTGAACAAGTACAAACAAATGAGTTATATGAAAACTCTAAACCGATTATTGCGACATTATTTTTAGATAACTACGATGAGATTACGCAAAATATGAATGACACACAGCGTTCGGAAATTAATTCTATGGTGACGCGTGTCATTAGTCGATGGGCGACAGAATATAACATATTCTTTAAAAGATATAGTTCTGATCAATTTGTAGCATATTTAAACCAAAAAATATTAGCGGACTTAGAAGAGTCTAAATTTGATATTTTAAGTCAATTACGTGAAAAGAGTGTTGGTTATCGTGCTCAATTAACATTAAGTATCGGTGTTGGTGAAGGTACTGAAAACTTAATCGATTTAGGTGAGTTGTCTCAATCAGGATTGGACTTAGCATTAGGACGTGGCGGTGACCAAGTTGCTATTAAGAGTATTAATGGCAATGTGCGTTTTTACGGTGGTAAGACTGACCCGATGGAGAAACGTACTCGTGTAAGAGCACGTGTTATCTCACATGCATTAAAAGATATCCTTGCAGAAGGTGACAAAGTTATTATTATGGGACATAAACGTCCTGACTTAGATGCAATCGGTGCGGCAATTGGGGTATCTCGATTTGCGATGATGAACAATTTAGAAGCGTACATCGTATTGAATGAGTCAGATATTGATCCAACATTACGACGTGTTATGAATGAAATTGATAAAAAGCCAGAGTTAAGAGAGCGATTTATTACATCAGATGATGCTTGGGATATGATGACATCTAAGACAACCGTAGTGATTGTTGATACACATAAACCGGAACTTGTTTTAGATGAAAATGTCTTAAATAAAGCAAACCGTAAAGTTGTTATCGATCATCATAGACGTGGTGAAAGCTTCATTTCTAATCCGTTGTTGGTATATATGGAACCATATGCAAGTTCAACAGCAGAACTTGTAACAGAATTACTGGAGTACCAACCAACAGAACAACGTTTAACACGTCTTGAATCAACTGTAATGTATGCAGGTATTATTGTAGATACAAGAAACTTCACATTACGTACAGGTTCAAGAACGTTTGATGCAGCAAGTTATTTACGTGCTCATGGGGCAGATACGATTTTAACCCAACATTTCTTAAAAGATGATGTGGATACGTACATTAATCGATCTGAACTTATTCGAACAGTAAAAGTTGAAGATAATGGCATAGCAATTGCCCATGGTTCAGAAGATAAAATTTATCACCCAGTAACAGTTGCGCAAGCGGCAGATGAACTGTTAAGTTTAGAAGGTATAGAAGCATCGTATGTTGTTGCGAGACGTGAAGATAATTTGATAGGTATATCAGCACGCTCACTCGGTTCAGTAAATGTCCAACTAACAATGGAAGCGCTTGGTGGCGGTGGGCATTTAACTAATGCTGCAACACAACTTAAAGGTGTTACAGTTGAACAAGCGATAGCACAATTACAACAAGCAATTACAGAACAATTAAGTAGGAGTGAAGATGCATGAAAGTAATTTTTACACAAGATGTTAAAGGTAAAGGTAAAAAAGGTGAAGTTAAAGAAGTACCAGTAGGTTATGCAAATAACTTCTTATTGAAAAAGAATTATGCAGTCGAAGCAACACCAGGTAACCTTAAACAATTAGAGTTACAGAAAAAACGTGCAAAAGAAGAAAGACAACAAGAAATTGAAGATGCTAAAGCATTAAAAGAAACATTATCAAATATCGAAGTTGAAGTATCAGCTAAAACTGGTGAAGGCGGTAAGTTGTTTGGTTCAGTAAGTACGAAACAAATTGCTGAAGCATTAAAAGCGCAACACGATATTAAAATCGATAAACGTAAAATGGATTTACCAAACGGAATTCATTCCCTAGGATATACGAATGTACCAGTTAAATTGGATAAAGAAGTTGAAGGTACAATTCGCGTACACACAGTTGAACAATAAAGTTGGATTGAAATAAGAGGTGTAACCATTCATGGATAGAATGTATGAGCAAAATCAAATGCCACATAGCAATGAAGCTGAACAGTCTGTCTTAGGTTCAATTATTATCGATCCAGAATTGATTAATACTACTCAGGAAGTCTTGCTTCCTGAGTCGTTTTATAGGGGTGCCCATCAACATATTTTCCGTGCAATGATGCACTTAAATGAAGATAACAAAGAAATTGATGTTGTAACATTGATGGATCAGTTATCAAGTGAAGGTACGTTGAATGAAGCGGGTGGTCCGCAATATCTTGCAGAGTTATCTACAAATGTACCAACGACACGAAATGTTCAGTATTATACGGACATCGTTTCTAAGCATGCATTAAAGCGTAGATTAATACAGACTGCGGATAGTATTGCCAATGATGGATATAATGATGAACTTGAACTAGATGCGATATTGAGTGATGCAGAACGTCGTATTTTAGAGCTATCATCTTCTCGCGAAAGTGATGGCTTTAAAGATATTCGTGACGTGTTGGGACAAGTATATGAAACAGCTGAAGAACTTGATCAAAATAGTGGTCAAACGCCAGGTATCCCTACAGGATATCGAGATTTAGACCAGATGACAGCTGGGTTTAACCGTAATGATTTAATTATCCTTGCAGCGCGTCCATCTGTAGGTAAGACTGCGTTCGCACTTAACATTGCACAAAAAGTTGCAACACACGAAGATATGTATACAGTTGGTATTTTTTCACTAGAGATGGGTGCTGACCAGTTAGCAACACGTATGATTTGTAGTTCTGGTAATGTTGACTCAAACCGATTAAGAACAGGTACTATGACTGAGGAAGACTGGAGTCGATTCACGATTGCTGTCGGTAAATTGTCGCGTACGAAGATTTTTATCGACGATACCCCAGGTATTCGAATTAATGATTTACGATCTAAGTGCCGTCGATTAAAACAAGAACATGGTTTAGACATGATTGTGATTGACTACTTACAGTTGATTCAAGGTAGTGGTTCACGTGCGTCGGATAACAGACAACAAGAAGTTTCTGAAATCTCTCGTACATTAAAAGCATTAGCTCGTGAATTAGAATGTCCAGTTATTGCATTGAGTCAGTTATCTCGTGGTGTAGAACAACGACAAGATAAACGTCCAATGATGAGTGATATTCGTGAATCTGGTTCAATTGAGCAAGATGCCGATATCGTTGCATTCTTATATCGTGATGATTACTATAACCGTGGTGGCGATGAAGATGATGACGACGATAGTGGTTTCGAGCCACAAACTAATGATGAAAATGGTGAAATTGAAATCATCATTGCCAAACAACGTAACGGTCCAACAGGAACAGTTAAGTTACACTTTATGAAACAATACAATAAATTTACAGATATCGATTATGCACATGCCGATATGATGTAAAAAAGTTTTTCCGTACAATAATCATTAAAACGATTTTATTGTACGGTTTTTATTTTGTTCTGAATGGGTTGATATATGTTAAGTTTGTATATTAAAAGAGATGAGAAAACGACTTAAACCCCTTTATTAAAGGGTTTGTTAACTGTTTCGCTAAATTTATTAACATGATTTTTCTTTTAAAAAGTGTAAAAATCAATGTTCGATTTTCATTTGCATTATGGTCTCGTTATTGGTAGAATATCAAATGGTTAAATGATAAAAACTTGGAGGTGCTCACATGTCATCAATCGTAGTAGTTGGGACACAATGGGGAGACGAAGGAAAAGGAAAGATTACGGATTTCTTAGCAGAACAATCGGATGTTATCGCACGTTTTTCAGGTGGTAATAATGCAGGCCATACAATTCAATTTGGCGGAGAAACATATAAATTACATTTAGTGCCATCTGGTATCTTTTACAAAGATAAATTAGCGGTAATCGGTAACGGTGTCGTTGTTGATCCAGTTGCACTATTAAAAGAATTAGACGGATTAAATGAACGTGGCATTCCTACAAGTAATTTACGTATTTCTAATCGCGCGCAAGTGATTTTACCATATCACTTAGCACAAGATGAATATGAGGAACGTTTACGTGGCGACAACAAGATTGGTACTACTAAAAAAGGTATCGGTCCAGCATATGTAGACAAAGTTCAACGTATCGGAATTCGTATGGCAGATTTACTTGAAAAAGAAACGTTTGAAAGATTATTGAAATCAAATATTGAATATAAACAAGCATATTTCAAAGGTATGTTTAATGAAACGTGCCCATCATTTGATGACATCTTTGAAGAATACTATGCAGCAGGTCAACGTCTAAAAGAATTTGTAACAGACACATCAAAAATCTTAGACGATGCATTTGTAGCAGATGAAAAAGTTCTTTTCGAAGGTGCGCAAGGTGTAATGTTAGATATCGACCATGGTACATATCCATTCGTTACATCAAGTAACCCAATTGCAGGTAACGTTACAGTAGGTACAGGTGTAGGCCCAACATTCGTTTCAAAAGTAATTGGTGTATGTAAAGCTTACACATCACGTGTTGGTGACGGTCCATTCCCAACTGAATTATTCGATGAAGATGGACATCATATTAGAGAGGTTGGTCGTGAATACGGTACAACAACAGGACGTCCACGTCGTGTAGGTTGGTTTGATTCAGTTGTATTACGTCACTCTCGTCGTGTAAGTGGTATTACAGATTTATCTATTAACTCAATCGATGTTTTAACAGGTTTAGATACAGTGAAAATCTGTACAGCTTATGAACTAGATGGTGAAGAAATTACTGAATACCCAGCGAACTTAGATCAATTAAAACGTTGTAAACCAATCTTTGAAGAGTTACCAGGTTGGACAGAAGACGTAACAAGTGTGCGTACATTAGAAGAATTACCTGAAAATGCACGTAAATATTTAGAGCGTATTTCAGAATTATGTAATGTACAAATTTCTATCTTCTCAGTTGGTCCAGATAGAGCACAAACAAACTTATTAAAAGAATTGTGGTAAAACTTTATATAAGTAATACACAATGATTATAAATGCATGAGCCTTCTATCTTTATTGGTAGAAGGCTTTTATTATGTAATCTTGAAAGTCGATTGTTTTGATGGAAACGATTATTAATGTATAGGTAATATCGCATGTCATATATTAGAAGGTTTGTCGCGAAGGTATACAACGAAATAAAGATGAAATATTTAAATGAAAGAATTTTAGTATCGAAAAATAACTATTAAAACAGCGTAGATACAGTATAAATAAAGGTGATGGAAATAGAAAATTTTCAAAAAGAGAGTAAATTTTATAATAAATAGACTACCAATAAAATGCAATTTTTCACTTATAACATAGTTCGAAAAATAATAGCAAAATTATGTAAAAAATATCTTGTCATGGTAAGTTTGGCTGTGCTATAATCTATCTTGTGCTTAAGAACGGCTCCTTGGTCAAGCGGTTAAGACACCGCCCTTTCACGGCGGTAACACGGGTTCGAGTCCCGTAGGAGTCACCATGTTTTAGGTCTCGTAGTGTAGCGGTTAACACGCCTGCCTGTCACGCAGGAGATCGCGGGTTCGATTCCCGTCGAGACCGTACAAATGCCTATCCAAGAGGATAGGCATTTTTTTACGTTTAAAATTATATCAATTGAAGACAAATGGACGAATGATAAACAAAATGATTTATCTATTCGTCCATTTTATTTATAATATACAAATTTCTGGTAATTCAGTTGCAATGAATTAAAGACAAATGTAAAAAACAAATTCTTTAATTAGATTACCATGTGCCTTTGTTAATATACTACTTCATAGTGATATGCCAATAGCGCCCACCTAACATAAATATAATAGTATTTATTTTCCTCATATCCACACCAATAGGAATTTCGAATTTTTCGCACCTTTAATAATATAAAAATGATTTCGTGGCCATGTTATAGGGAAAGACTAATTATTATTACAATACGCCGTGAGAAACTAATAAAAAATATTAATATATAAGTTTATATTGGAAAATAGAATTAATAGCTTATAAATGGTAAATTATATAATAGGTTACTATACGTTATAAGACGGAAAATGCGCACAATAACAAAAATAGTAAGCGACATCCTGTGATTTTTTACACAAACATAAACGATAAAGATCAAAAAATGATAAAATGATATTAATGATTTAAGAAAAGAGGTTTATGCAAATGGCTAGAAAAGTTGTTGTAGTTGATGATGAAAAACCGATTGCTGATATTTTAGAATTTAATTTAAAAAAAGAAGGATACGATGTGTACTGTGCATATGATGGTAATGACGCAGTAGACTTAATTTATGAAGAAGAACCAGACATCGTATTATTAGATATTATGTTACCTGGTCGTGATGGTATGGAAGTATGTCGTGAAGTGCGCAAAAAATACGAAATGCCAATTATTATGCTAACTGCTAAAGACTCAGAAATTGATAAAGTACTTGGTTTAGAACTAGGTGCAGATGACTATGTAACGAAACCATTTAGTACGCGTGAATTAATTGCACGTGTGAAAGCTAATTTACGCCGTCATTACTCACAACCAGCGCAAGACACTGGGAACGTGACGAATGAAATCACAATTAAAGATATTGTGATTTATCCTGACGCATATTCTATTAAAAAACGTGGCGAAGATATTGAATTAACACATCGTGAATTTGAATTGTTTCATTATTTATCAAAACATATGGGGCAAGTTATGACACGTGAACATTTATTACAAACAGTATGGGGCTATGATTACTTTGGCGATGTACGTACAGTCGATGTAACGATTCGTCGTTTACGTGAAAAAATTGAAGATGATCCGTCACATCCTGAATATATTGTTACGCGTAGAGGCGTTGGATATTTCCTCCAACAGCATGAGTAGAGGTCGAAACGAATGAAGTGGCTAAAACAACTACAATCCCTTCATACTAAACTTGTAATTGTTTATGTATTACTGATTATCATTGGTATGCAAATTATCGGGTTATATTTTACAAATAACCTTGAAAAAGAGCTACTTGATAATTTTAAAAAGAATATTACCCAATATGCAAAACAATTAGAAATTAGTATTGAAAAAGTATATGACGAAAAGGGCTCCGTAAATGCACAAAAAGATATTCAAAATTTATTAAGTGAGTATGCCAACCGTCAAGAAATTGGAGAAATTCGTTTTATAGATAAAGACCAAATTATTGTCGCAACGACGAAGCAGTCTAACCGTAGTCTAATCAATCAAAAAGCAAATGATAGTTCTGTTCAAAAAGCATTATCATTAGGACAATCGAATGATCATTTAATTTTAAAAGATTATGGTAACGGAAAAGACCGTGTGTGGGTGTATAACATTCCAGTTAAAGTCGATAAAAAAGTAATAGGTAATATCTATATCGAATCAAAAATTAATGACGTTTATAACCAATTAAATAATATTAACCAAATATTCATTGTTGGTACAGCTATTTCATTATTAATTACAGTCATCTTGGGATTCTTTATAGCGCGAACAATTACCAAACCTATCACCGATATGCGTAACCAGACAGTCGAAATGTCGCGAGGTAACTACACGCAACGTGTGAAGATTTATGGTAATGATGAAATTGGTGAATTAGCCCTAGCATTCAATAACTTGTCCAAACGTGTGCAAGAAGCTCAGGCTAATACTGAAAGTGAGAAACGTAGACTTGACTCAGTTATTACACATATGAGTGATGGTATTATCGCAACAGACCGCCGAGGACGTATTCGTATTGTCAATGACATGGCACTTAAAATGCTTGGTATGGCTAAAGAAGATATTATTGGTTACTATATGTTAAGTGTATTAAGTCTTGAAGATGAGTTTAAACTTGAAGAGATTCAAGAGAATAACGATAGTTTCTTACTAGATTTAAACGAAGAAGAAGGTCTAATCGCACGTGTTAACTTTAGTACGATTGTGCAGGAAACAGGCTTTGTAACGGGTTATATTGCCGTGTTACATGACGTTACTGAACAACAACAAGTTGAACGTGAACGTCGCGAATTCGTTGCCAATGTATCACATGAGTTACGTACACCATTAACATCAATGAATAGTTACATTGAAGCACTTGAAGAAGGCGCATGGAAAGATGAAGAACTGGCACCACAATTTTTATCCGTTACTCGTGAAGAAACGGAACGAATGATTCGACTTGTAAATGACTTGCTACAATTATCAAAAATGGATAATGAATCAGATCAAATCAACAAAGAAATTATCGACTTTAACATGTTTATTAATAAAATTATTAACCGACATGAAATGTCTGCTAAAGATACGACATTTATTCGAGATATTCCGAAGAAGACAATTTTCACTGAATTTGATCCTGATAAAATGACGCAAGTATTTGATAATGTCATCACGAATGCGATGAAATATTCGAGGGGCGATAAACGTGTCGAGTTCCACGTGAAACAAAACCCACTTTATAATCGAATGACCATTCGTATTAAAGATAATGGTATCGGTATCCCTATTAATAAAGTAGATAAGATATTCGATAGATTCTATCGTGTTGATAAGGCACGTACGCGTAAAATGGGTGGTACTGGATTAGGATTAGCCATTTCGAAAGAGATTGTGGAAGCGCACAATGGTCGTATTTGGGCAAACAGTGTAGAAGGTCAAGGTACATCTATCTTTATTACACTTCCTTGTGAAGTCATTGAAGACGGTGATTGGGATGAATAATAAGGAACATATTAAATCTGTCATTTTAGCGCTACTCGTCTTGATGAGTGTCGTATTGACATATATGGTATGGAATTTTTCTCCTGATATCGCAAATGTCGATAATACAGATAGTAAGAAAAGTGAAACAAAACCTTTAACGACACCAATGACAGCCAAAATGGATACAACAATTACGCCGTTTCAGATTATTCATTCGAAAAATGATCATCCTGAAGGGACGGTTGCGACAGTATCTAACGTGAATAAGCTGACAAAGCCCCTGAAAAATAAAGAAATAAAATCTGTGGAACATGTTCGTCGAGATCATAACTTAATGATTCCAGATTTGAGCAGTGATTTTACGATATTTGATTTTACGTATGATTTACCGTTATCAACGTATCTTGGTCAAGTACTGAACATGAATGCGAAAGTACCGAACCATTTTAATTTCAATCGTTTAGTGATTGATCATGATGCCCAAGGACATATCGTACTTTATGCCATTAGTAAAGATCGTCACGATTACGTGAAATTGACAACTACAACGAAAAATGATCATTTTATGGATGCTTTATCTACAGTTAAAAAAGAAATGCAACCATATTCAGATATCATTACAAATAAAGATACAATTGATCGTACGACACATGTCTTTGCACCAAGTAAACCTGAAAAATTAAAAACTTATCGCATGGTATTTAATACAATTAGTGTTGAAAAAATGAATGCTATATTATTTGACGATTCAACCATTGTTCGTAGTTCGAAGAGTGGTGTCACTACGTATAATAATAATACAGGTGTCGCAAACTATAATGATAAAAATGAAAAATATCATTATAAAAACTTGTCTGAAGATGAAGCAAGTTCCAGCAAAATGGAAGAAACAATACCAGGAACCTTTGATTTTATTAATAATCATGGTGGCTTCTTAAAAGAAGACTTCAGATTGTTTAGTACGAATAATCAGTCAGGTGAGCTAACATATCAACGTTTCCTTAATGGTTATCCAACGTTTAATAAAGAAGACTCTAATGAAATTCAAGTCACTTGGGGTGAAAAGGGCGTCTTTGATTATCGCCGATCATTATTGCGCACAGACGTTGTTTTAAATAGTGAAGATAATAAAACATTGCCGAAATTGGAATCTGTGCGTTCAAGTTTAGCTAACAATAGTGATATTAATTTTGAAAAAGTCACAAACATCGCTATCGGTTACGAAATGCAAGATAATCCAGATCATAATCACATCGAAGTGCAGATTAACAGTGAACTCGTACCTCGTTGGTATGTAGAATATGACGGTAAATGGTATGTTTATAACGATGGGAGGCTTGAATAAATGAACTGGAAATTGACGAAGACGCTTTTCATTTTCGTATTTATTCTTGTCAACATCGTGTTAGTATCGATTTATATTAACAAAGTTAATCGTTCACACATTAATGAAGTTGAAAGCAACAATGAAGTGAATTTTCAACAAGAAGAAATTAAGGTGCCGGCTAGTATTTTAAATAAATCAGTTAAAGGCATACAATTAGAGCAAATTACAGGGCGTTCAAAAGACTTTAGTTCTAAAGCTAAAGGTGATTCAGATTTGTCTACATCAGATGGTGGAAAATTACTAAATGCGAACATCAGCCAATCGGTAAAAGTTAGTGATAATAACTTAAAAGACTTAAAAGATTACGTTAACAAACGCGTATTTAAAGGTACAGAATATCAATTAAGTGAGATTAGTTCAGGTTCCGTAAAATATGAACAAACGTATGATGATTTTCCAATTTTAAATAATAGCAAAGCGATGTTGAATTTTAATATAGAAGACAACAAAGCGACAACTTATAAACAGACAATGATGGACGACATTAAGCCAACAGATGGTGCAGATAAGAAGCATCAAGTTATTAGTGTGAGAAAAGCAATCGAGGCATTATATTATAATCGTTACTTGAAAAAAGGTGACGAAGTAATCAATGCAAGACTTGGTTACTATTCGGTTGTGAATGAAACGAACGTTCAATTGTTACAGCCAAACTGGGAAATTAAAGTAAAGCATAACGGTAAAGAGAAAACGAATACTTACTATGTCGAAGCGACAAATAATAACCCTAAAATTATTAATCATTAATATGAATCATAATAAGCTAGCAGTGCAAACTCATAATATGTGAGAAGCAGTGCTAGCTATTTTAATGGTGCGAGTTTTTATGGCTGACGTTTCAGTGTCTCCAACGTGCGCATTTATTAACTTATTAAGTAGTATCGCATTGCAAAATTACTACAACTGTTATTTTAAAAACTTTAGTATTTGCCTAATCATTGTTATAATAATTAGGACATTCATTGCACGTGATTATCAAAATTTAATTATAAGAGACCGGTCGATGAACTAAAGTTACATAATAGGAAAGGTATACAAAACAGCTAATATACTGATAGTTTCTGTAGGGAAAATCGTATATTTGCACTGATGTATATTGCAGTCATATAGAGAGATTGACTGCTTAAATAGAAAGGATGAAGCCGCTTGATACGCATGAGTGTATTAGCAAGTGGTAGTACAGGTAACGCCACTTTTGTAGAAAATGAAAAAGGTAGTCTATTAGTTGATGTTGGTTTGACTGGCAAGAAAATGGAAGAATTGTTTAGTCAAATTGACCGTAATATTCAAGATTTAAATGGCATTTTAGTAACACATGAACATATTGACCATATTAAAGGTTTAGGTGTTTTGGCGCGTAAATATCAATTGCCAATTTATGCGAATGAAAAGACTTGGCAGGAAATTGAAAAGAAAGATAGTCGCATCCCTATGGATCAGAAATTCATTTTTAATCCTTATGAAACGAAATCTATTGCAGGTTTTGATGTTGAATCGTTTAACGTGTCACATGATGCGATAGATCCGCAATTTTATATTTTCCATAATAACTATAAGAAGTTTACGATTTTAACGGATACGGGTTACGTGTCTGATCGTATGAAAGGTATGATACGTGGAAGTGATGCCTTTATTTTTGAAAGTAATCATGACGTCGATATGTTGAGAATGTGCCGTTATCCATGGAAGACGAAGCAACGTATTTTAGGCGATATGGGACATGTATCTAATGAGGATGCGGGCCATGCGATGACAGACGTGATTACAGGCAACACGAAACGTATTTACCTATCGCATTTATCACAAGATAATAACATGAAAGATTTGGCGCGTATGAGTGTTGGTCAAGTATTGAAAGAACACGATATTGATACGGAAAAAGAAGTGTTACTATGTGATACGGATAAAGCTATTCCAACGCCAATATATACAATATAAATGAGAGTCACCCTATAAAGTTCTACATTGCTGTGAGACAACTTTATCGGGTGCTTTTTTATGTTATTGGTGGGAAATGGCTGTTGTTGGGTTTAAGGGGGCTAGTTGAGATGTAAAAAATAATTCGATATTAAATGTAATTTATAAATAATTTACATAAAATCAATCATTTTAATATAAGGATTATGATAATATATTGGTGTATGACAGTTAATGGAGGGAACGAAATGAAAGCTTTATTACTTAAAACAAGTGTATGGCTCGTTTTGCTTTTTAGTGTGATGGGATTATGGCAAGTCTCGAACGCGGCTGAGCAGCATACACCAATGAAGGCACAAGTAGTAACAACGATAGACAAAGCAACAACTGATAAGCAACTAGTACCACCAATAAAGGCAGCGGCTCATCATTCTGGTGAAGAAGCGGCTACTAACATATCAGCACAGGGAACAGCTGATGATACAAATAACAAAGTAACATTCAACGCACCATCTAATAAACCATCTACAGCAGTTTCAACAAAAGGAAACGAAACGCGCGATGTAGATGCACAACAAACCTCAACACAAAAACCAACTCAATCAGCAACATTCACATTATCAAATGCTAAAACAGCATCACTTTCACCACGAATGTTTGCTGCCAATGCACCACAAACAACAACACATAAAATATTACATACAAATGATATCCATGGCCGACTAGCCGAAGAAAAAGGGCGTGTCATCGGTATGGCTAAATTAAAAACAGTAAAAGAACAAGAAAAGCCTGATTTAATGTTAGACGCAGGAGACGCATTCCAAGGTTTACCACTTTCAAACCAATCTAAAGGTGAAGAAATGGCTAAAGCGATGAATGCAGTAGGTTATGATGCTATGGCAGTCGGTAACCACGAATTTGACTTTGGATACGATCAGTTGAAAAAGTTAGAGGGTATGTTAGACTTCCCGATGCTAAGTACAAACGTTTATAAAGATGGGAAGCGCGCGTTTAAGCCTTCAACGATTGTAACGAAAAATGGTATTCGTTATGGAATTATTGGCGTAACGACACCAGAAACAAAGACGAAAACAAGACCTGAAGGCATTAAAGGTGTTGAATTTAGAGATCCATTACAAAGTGTGACAGCAGAAATGATGCGTATTTATAAAGATGTAGATACATTTGTTGTTATATCTCATTTAGGTATTGATCCTTCAACACAAGAAACATGGCGTGGCGATTACTTAGTGAAACAATTAAGTCAAAATCCACAATTGAAGAAACGTATTACAGTCATTGATGGACATTCACATACCGTACTTCAAAATGGTCAAATTTATAACAATGATGCATTAGCACAAACAGGTACAGCACTTGCGAATATCGGTAAGATTACATTTAATTATCGCAATGGAGAAGTATCGAATATTAAGCCGTCATTGATTAATGTTAAAGACGTTGAAAATGTAACACCGAACAAGGCATTAGCTGAACAAATTAATCAAGCTGATCAAACATTTAGAGCACAAACAGCAGAGGTTATTATTCCAAACAATACCATTGATTTCAAAGGAGAAAGAGACGACGTTAGAACGCGTGAAACAAATTTAGGAAACGCTATTGCAGATGCTATGGAAGCATATGGCGTTAAAAATTTCTCTAAAAAGCCTGACTTTGCCGTGACAAATGGTGGAGGTATTCGTGCCTCTATCGCCAAAGGTAAGGTGACACGCTATGATTTAATCTCAGTATTACCATTTGGAAATACGATTGCGCAAATTGATGTAAAAGGTTCAGACGTCTGGACAGCTTTTGAACATAGTTTAGGCGCACCAACAACACAAAAAGATGGTAAGACAGTGTTAACAGCGAATGGCGGTTTACTACATATCTCGGATTCAATTCGTGTTTACTATGATATGAATAAACCATCTGGTAAACGAATTAACGCTATTCAAATTTTAAATAAAAAGACAGGTAAGTTTGAAAATATTGATTTAAAACGTGTATATCACGTAACAATGAATGACTTCACAGCATCAGGTGGCGACGGATATAGTATGTTCGGTGGCCCTAGAGAAGAAGGTATTTCATTAGATCAAGTACTAGCAAGTTATTTAAAAACAGCTAACTTAGCTAAGTATGATACGACAGAACCACAACGTATGTTATTAGGTAAACCAGCAGTAAGTGAACAACCAGCTAAAGGACAACAAGGTAGCAAAGGTAGTGAGTCTGGCAAAGATGCACAACCAATTGGTGACGACAAAGTGATGAATCCAGCGAAACAACCAGCTCCAGGTAAAGTTGTATTGTTACCAGCGCATAGAGGAACTGTTAGTAGTGGTACAGAAGGTTCTGGTCGCACATTAGAAGGAGCTACTGTATCAAGCAAGAGTGGGAACCAATTGGTTAGAATGTCAGTGCCTAAAGGTAGCGCGCATGAGAAACAGTTACCAAAAACTGGAACTAATCAAAGTTCAAGCCCAGCAGCGATGTTTGTATTAGTAGCAGGTATAGGTTTAATCGCGACTGTACGACGTAGAAAAGCTAGCTAAAATATATTGAAAACAATACTACTGTATTTCTTAAATAAGAGGTACGGTAGTGTTTTTTTTATGGAAAAAAGCTATAAACGTTGATAAACATGGGATATAAAAACGGGGATAAGTAATAAGACATCAAGGTATTTATCCACAGAAATGGGGATAGTTATCCAGAATTGTGTACAATTTAAAGAGAAATACCCACAATGCCCACAGAGTTATCCACAAATACACAAGTTATACACTGAAAAATGGGCATAAATGTCAGAAAAATATCAAAAACTGCAAAAAATATTGTTATAATAAGAGGGAACAGTGTGAACAAGTTAATAACTTGTGGATAACTGGCGAGTTGATAACAATTTGGAGGACCAAACGACATGAAAATCACCATTTTAGCTGTAGGGAAACTAAAAGAGAAATATTGGAAGCAAGCCATAGCAGAATATGAAAAACGTTTAGGCCCATACACCAAGATAGACATCATAGAAGTTCCAGACGAAAAAGCACCAGAAAATATGAGCGACAAAGAAATTGAGCAAGTAAAAGAAAAAGAAGGCCAACGAATACTAGCCAAAATCAAACCACAATCAACAGTCATTACATTAGAAATACAAGGAAAGATGCTATCTTCCGAAGGATTGGCCCAAGAATTGAACCAACGCATGACCCAAGGGCAAAGCGACTTTGTATTCGTCATTGGCGGATCAAACGGCCTGCACAAGGACGTCTTACAACGTAGTAACTACGCGCTATCATTCAGTAAAATGACATTCCCACATCAAATGATGCGGGTTGTGTTAATTGAGCAAGTGTATAGAGCGTTTAAGATTATGCGTGGAGAAGCATATCATAAATGATGCGGTTTTTTCAGCCGCTTCATAAAGGGATTTTGAATGTATCAGAACATATGAGGTTTATGTGAATTGCTGTTATGTTTTTAAGAAGCTTATCATAAGTAATGAGGTTCATGATTTTTGACATAGTTAGCCTCCGCAGTCTTTCATTTCAAGTAAATAATAGCGAAATATTCTTTATACTGAATACTTATAGTGAAGCAAAGTTCTAGCTTTGAGAAAATTCTTTCTGCAACTAAATATAGTAAATTACGGTAAAATATAAATAAGTACATATTGAAGAAAATGAGACATAATATATTTTATAATAGGAGGGAATTTCAAATGATAGACAACTTTATGCAGGTCCTTAAATTAATTAAAGAGAAACGTACCAATAATGTAGTTAAAAAATCTGATTGGGATAAAGGTGATCTATATAAAACTTTAGTCCATGATAAGTTACCCAAGCAGTTAAAAGTGCATATAAAAGAAGATAAATATTCAGTTGTAGGGAAGGTTGCTACTGGGAACTATAGTAAAGTTCCTTGGATTTCAATATATGATGAGAATATAACAAAAGAAACAAAGGATGGATATTATTTGGTATATCTTTTTCATCCGGAAGGAGAAGGCATATACTTATCTTTGAATCAAGGATGGTCAAAGATAAGTGATATGTTTCCGCGGGATAAAAATGCTGCAAAACAAAGAGCATTAACTTTATCTTCCGAACTCAATAAATATATTACATCAAATGAATTTAATACTGGAAGATTTTATTACGCAGAAAATAAAGATTCATCTTATGATTTAAAAAATGATTATCCATCAGGATATTCTCATGGATCAATAAGATTCAAATATTATGATTTGAATGAAGGATTCACAGAAGAAGATATGCTAGAGGATTTAAAGAAATTTTTAGAACTATTTAATGAATTAGCTTCAAAAGTTACAAAAACATCCTATGATAGCTTGGTCAATAGCATAGACGAAATACAGGAAGACAGCGAAATTGAAGAAATTAGAACAGCACAAAAAGATAAGACACTCAAGGAAGTGGAAGCACCTAAAGGAATAATTCCAAAATATAAAAAAGGTGTATCAAAGACTACTAAAAATGATTCAGAAATTGAAAAATCAAATAAAGAGAATAAATTAACCGGTAAAGTTGGAGAAAAATTAGCGCTAAATTACTTTAATGAGCTAATTGATAATAAAATAGACGAAGATAAGAAAGAACAGTTTAGGAATATTTTAAATGATAATCCAGGCTCTCAACACGGTCATGGCTATGATTTAGTAGCTTTTGATCCAACAAATACAGATAAAGCTGTAGAAAAATTTATTGAAATTAAAACATCTACATCTTCTAGTATTGAGGAACCATTTTTTATGTCGCTAAATGAAATGTTTGCTATGAAAGAATATAAGCAGAAATATTTAATATTAAGAATATTTAATGTTTCCGGTAAAGAACCACAATTTTATTTTATAGATCCATATGCAAATTATTCTGAATTTAAAGATGTAGATGATCTCATTGACAAAGTATTTAATGTAGAAGCTATTCAGTATAAAGTTTTTGGCGAAAAATGATTACTTGAACAAGAGCTAAAATAAAATTGTGATCTAATAAAAATAGAAACTGTAATTTAAATAAAACTTTCTAAATAAGCTAACTGATAAAAAATCAGTTTGTCCACAGTCTGAAACAAGATTCCTATATTCTTTAGGAATCTTGTTTTTTCTATTTTTATGGTGATAAAGAGCAGATAAGATAATGTGTAATAATCACAAAAAAGTTAAATATTTTAAGGCTTGTTTAATTATTAATGATTTTATATATAAAGAGCAGTATAATAAAGTTGTTAATATATTATGAATAATATTCAAGTAATTTTATTGTTTTTTAATTTGTCGATATTTAAGTTGAGTTAAATTTAAAGGGTGTAATTTGTTTTACAATGATGAAGATAATTAGTCTATCAAAATAAAGGGGTTGGGACTGTTATGAGTGATAATTTGTCATTATTCATTGACTATATCAATGATAATATAATCTATGGTAGTGAAATCAAACGGGAGAAATTAGAGAATTTATTTAATCAATTTGCTATAAAAAATGTTGAAAAGAACATTGTCTATGATGAACTGAAATCTTTAGATATTACAATCATTGAGTCACAGGATTCATATAAAAATAAATTGAAGAGATTATTTTCGGTTCTGTTGCAAAGTAAAAAAATATAGCTAACCACTAATTTATCATGTCAGTGTTCGCTTAACTTGCTAGCATGATGCTAATTTCGTGGCATGGCGAAAATCCGTAGATCTGAAGAGACCTGCGGTTCTTTTTATATAGAGCGTAAATACATTCAATACCTTTTAAAGTATTCTTTGCTGTATTGATACTTTGATACCTTGTCTTTCTTACTTTAATATGACGGTGATCTTGCTCAATGAGGTTATTCAGATATTTCGATGTACAATGACAGTCAGGTTTAAGTTTAAAAGCTTTAATTACTTTAGCCATTGCTACCTTCGTTGAAGGTGCCTGATCTGTAATTACCTTTTGAGGTTTACCAAATTGTTTAATGAGACGTTTGATAAACGCATATGCTGAATGATTATCTCGTTGCTTACGCAACCAAATATCTAATGTATGTCCCTCTGCATCAATGGCACGATATAAATAGCTCCATTTTCCTTTTATTTTGATGTACGTCTCATCAATACGCCATTTGTAATAAGCTTTTTTATGCTTTTTCTTCCAAATTTGATACAAAATTGGGGCATATTCTTGAACCCAACGGTAGACCGTTGAATGATGAACGTTTACACCACGTTCCCTTAATATTTCAGATATATCACGATAACTCAATGTATATCTTAGATAGTAGCCAACGGCTACAGTGATAACATCCTTGTTAAATTGTTTATATCTGAAATAGTTCATACAGAAGACTCCTTTTTGTTAAAATTATACTATAAATTCAACTTTGCAACAGAACCGTATTATGGAATAGAGATGTTGGTAACATTTATACAGGATCATTATACTTAAGTTTAATTTCGTTATTACAGAACCACACATTCCAACCAGAAGAGAAAGTATGTCTATTTAGTTATGGTTCAGGAGCAGTAGGAGAAATCTTTAGTGGTTCAATCGTTAAAGGATATGACAAAGCATTAGATAAAGAGAAACACTTAAATATGCTAGAATCTAGAGAGCAATTATCAGTCGAAGAATACGAAACATTCTTTAACAGATTTGATAATCAAGAATTTGATTTCGAACGTGAATTGACACAAGATCCATATTCAAAAGTATACTTATACAGTATAGAAGACCATATCAGAACATATAAGATAGAGAAATAAACTAGTGGCCGATTGTGCTTGATGAGCTTGGGACATAAATCCTAACTCGAAATAAATAAGCATATCACTAAACTGATTTTTTAAAGTTTACAGTGATATGCTTATTTTTTTATCTTACGATTTTGTACGTGCATGCTTGCCTAGGGGTATGGCTCGAGCCATTAGTCTCTCGCACATACTATTCCCTCAGGCGTCAGCACTTACAAAATCGGTTGTAATTTTCATTTTTATACGCATTCTTACTGAGATTATACTAATAAGAGGAATAGTAAAAGCAATTCTAAGTAAAATTGCAGATAAGAGGTTTGTTAAAAGCAGTTCTAAGTAAAATTGCAGATAAGAGGTTTGTTAAAAGCAGTTCTCAGTAAAATTACAGATAAGAGGTACGTTAAAAGCAGTTCTAAGTAAAATTGCAGATAAGAGGTTTGTTAAAAGCAGTTCTAAGTAAAATTGCAGATAAGAGGTACGTTAAAAGCAATTCCATGCAAAATTGCTGATAAGGGGTAAGTTAAAAGCAGTTCTCAGTAAAATTGCAGATAAGAGGTACGTTAAAAGCAGTTCTAGGCAAAATTGCAGATAAGAGGTGCGTTAAAAGCAGTTCTCAGTAAAATTGCTGATAAGGGGTAAGTTAAAAGCAATCCTAAGTAAAATTGCAGATAAGGGGTACAGAAAAACTAGACTTGATTACAAAATGGAGCTTGGGACATAAATGATTTTTTAAAAATGAGATGAGACGTAGATTAACTCCATAATCAATACGAATCTATCGACTTCTTTATTTATGATATTCATCTCTTTTTAATGGAAATAAAAGTGCGATTAATGTGATAATACAGTTACGTTAATTAAAAAAATAAAAATGCAAGGAGAGGTAATATGCTAACTGTATATGGACATAGAGGATTACCTAGTAAAGCTCCGGAAAATACAATTGCATCATTTAAAGCTGCTTCAGAAGTAGAAGGTATAAACTGGTTGGAGTTAGATGTTGCAATTACAAAAGATGAACAACTGATTATCATTCATGATGATTATTTAGAACGGACTACAAATATGTCCGGGGAAATAACTGAATTGAATTATGATGAAATTAAAGATGCTTCTGCAGGATCTTGGTTTGGTGAAAAATTCAAAGATGAACATTTGCCAACTTTCGATGATGTAGTAAAAATAGCAAATGAATATAATATGAATTTAAATGTAGAATTAAAAGGTATTACTGGACCGAATGGACTAGCACTTTCTAAAAGTATGGTTAAGCAAGTGGAAGAACAATTAACAAACTTAAATCAGAATCAAGAAGTGCTCATTTCAAGCTTTAATGTTGTGCTTGTTAAACTTGCAGAAGAAATCATGCCACAATATAACAGAGCAGTTATATTCCATACAACTTCGTTTCGTGAAGACTGGAGAACACTTTTAGATTACTGTAATGCTAAAATAGTAAACACTGAAGATGCCAAACTTACTAAAGCAAAAGTAAAAATGGTAAAAGAAGCGGGTTATGAATTGAACGTATGGACTGTAAACAAACCAGCACGTGCAAACCAACTTGCTAATTGGGGAGTTGATGGTATCTTTACAGACAATGCAGATAAAATGGTGCATTTGTCTCAATAGAAAGTTAGAGGTGAGTCTTACGTTTCAGTGACGGTAGACTTACCTTTAACATGTTACATACTAAAAAATTAATTTGAATAAGAAAGAGAGACATATATGAAATACGATGATTTTATAGTAGGAGAAACATTCAAAACAAAAAGCCTTCATATTACAGAAGAAGAAATTATCCAATTTGCAACAACTTTTGATCCTCAATATATGCATATAGATAAAGAAAAAGCAGAACAAAGTAGATTTAAAGGTATCATTGCATCTGGCATGCATACACTTTCAATATCATTTAAATTATGGGTAGAAGAAGGTAAATACGGAGAAGAAGTTGTAGCAGGAACACAAATGAATAACGTTAAATTTATTAAACCTGTATACCCAGGTAATACATTGTACGTTATCGCTGAAATTACAAATAAGAAATCCATAAAAAAAGAAAATGGACTCGTTACAGTGTCACTTTCAACATACAATGAAAATGAAGAAATTGTATTTAAGGGAGAAGTAACAGCACTTATTAATAATTCATAATAAAACAGTGAAGCAACCATCGTTACGGATTGCTTCACTGTTTTGTTATTCATCTATATCGTATTTTTTATTACCGTTCTCATATAGCTCATCATACACTTTACCTGAGATTTTGGCATTGTAGCTAGCCATTCCTTTATCTTGTACATCTTTAACATTAATAGCCATCATCATGTTTGGATTATCTTTATCATATGATATAAACCACCCAATTTGTCTGCCAGTTTCTCCTTGTTTCATTTTGAGTTCTGCAGTACCGGATTTGCCAATTAAGTTTGCATAAGATCTATAAATATCTTCTTTATGTGTTTTATTTACGACTTGTTGCATACCATCAGTTAATAGATTGATATTTTCTTTGGAAATAATATTTTTCTTCCAAACTTTGTTTTTCGTGTCTTTTAATAAGTGAGGTGCGTTAATATTGCCATTATTTTCTAATGCGCTATAGATTGAAAGGATCTGTACTGGGTTAATCAGTATTTCACCTTGTCCGTAACCTGAATCAGCTAATAATATTTCATTATCTAAATTTTTGTTTGAAATTTGAGCATTATAAAATGGATAATCACTTGGTATATCTTCACCAACACCTAGTTTTTTCATGCCTTTTTCAAATTTCTTACTGCCTAATTCGAGTGCTACTCTAGCAAAGAAAATGTTATCTGATGATTCTATTGCTTGTTTTAAGTCGATATTACCATTTACCACTTCATATCTTGTAACGTTGTAACCACCCCAAGATTTATCTTTTTGCCAACCTTTACCATCGATTTTATAACTTGTTTTATCGTCTAATGTTTTGTTATTTAACCCAATCATTGCTGTTAATATTTTTTGAGTTGAACCTGGTGAAGTTGTAATCTGGAACTTGTTGAGCAGAGGTTCTTTTTTATCTTCGGTTAATTTATTATATTCTTCGTTACTCATGCCATACATAAATGGATAGACGTCATATGAAGGTGTGCTTACAAGTGCTAATAATTCACCTGTTTGAGGGTGGATAGCAGTACCTGAGCCATAATCATTTTTCATGTTGTTATAAATACTCTTTTGAACTTTAGCATCAATAGTTAGTTGAATATCTTTGCCATCTTTTTTCTTTTTCTCTATTAATGTATGTGCGATTGTATTGCTATTATCGTCAACGATTGTGACACGATAGCCATCTTCATGTTGGAGCTTTTTATCGTAAAGTTTTTCGAGTCCCTTTTTACCAATAACTGCATCATCTTTATAGCCTTTATATTCTTTTTGTTTTAATTCTTCAGAGTTAATGGGACCAACATAACCTAATAGATGTGAAGTCGCTTTTCCTAGAGGATAGTTACGACTTTCTGTTTCATTAGTTGTAAGATGAAATTTTTTTGCGAAATCACTTAAATATTCATCCATTTTTTTAACGGTTTTAAGTGGAACGAAGGTATCATCTTGTACCCAATTTTGATCCATTTGTTGTTTGATATAGTCTTCAGAAATACTTAGTTCTTTAGCGATTGCTTTATAATCTTTTTTAGATACATTCTTTGGAACGATGCCTATCTCATATGCTGTTCCTGTATTGGCCAATTCCACATTGTTTCGGTCTAAAATTTTACCACGTTCTGATTTTAAATTTTCAATATGTATGCTTTGGTCTTTCTGCATTCCTGGAATAATGACGCTATGATCCCAATCTAACTTCCACATACCATCTTCTTTAACAAAATTAAATTGAACGTTGCGATCAATGTTACCGTAGTTTGTTTTAATTTTATATTGAGCATCTACTCGTTTTTTATTTTTAGATACTTTTTTTATTTTACGATCCTGAATGTTTATATCTTT
Source organism: Staphylococcus argenteus (assembly GCF_000236925.1). Lineage (NCBI taxonomy): Bacteria > Bacillati > Bacillota > Bacilli > Caryophanales > Staphylococcaceae > Staphylococcus > Staphylococcus argenteus. The sequence continues at coordinate 41,428 of NC_016941.1, forward strand.
AACGCCTAAACTATTATATATTTTTATCGGACGTTCAGTCATTTCTACTTCACCATTATCGCTTTTAGAAATATAACTGCTATCTTTATAAACTTGTTTGAAATTTTTATCTTCAATTGCATCAATAGTATTATTAATTTCTTTATCTTTTGAAGCATAAAAATATATACCAAACCCGACAACTACAACTATTAAAATAAGTGGAACAATTTTTATCTTTTTCATCAATATACTCCTTATATAAGACTACATTTGTAGTATATTACAAATGTAGTATTTATGTCAAAATAATGTTATAATTTTTGTGATATGGAGGTGTAGAAGGTGTTATCATCTTTTTTAATGTTAAGTATAATCAGTTCATTGCTCACGATATGTGTAATTTTTTTAGTGAGAATGCTCTATATAAAATATACTCAAAATATTATGTCACATAAGATTTGGTTATTAGTGCTCGTCTCCACGTTAATTCCATTAATACCATTTTACAAAATATCGAATTTTACATTTTCAAAAGATATGATGAATCGAAATGTATCTGACACGACTTCTTCGGTTAGTCATATGTTAGATGGTCAACAATCATCTGTTACGAAAGACTTAGCAATTAATGTTAATCAGTTTGAGACCTCAAATATAACGTATATGATTCTTTTGATATGGGTATTTGGTAGTTTGTTGTGCTTATTTTATATGATTAAGGCATTCCGACAAATTGATGTTATTAAAAGTTCGTCATTGGAATCGTCATATCTTAATGAACGACTTAAAGTATGTCAAAGTAAGATGCAGTTCTACAAAAAGCATATAACAATTAGTTATAGTTCAAACATTGATAATCCGATGGTATTTGGTTTAGTGAAATCCCAAATTGTACTACCAACTGTCGTAGTCGAAACCATGAATGACAAAGAAATTGAATATATTATTCTACATGAACTATCACATGTGAAAAGTCATGACTTAATATTCAACCAGCTTTATGTTGTTTTTAAAATGATATTCTGGTTTAATCCTGCACTATATATAAGTAAAACAATGATGGACAATGACTGTGAAAAAGTATGTGATAGAAACGTTTTAAAAATTTTGAATCGCCATGAACATATACGTTATGGTGAATCGATATTAAAATGCTCTATTTTAAAATCTCAGCACATAAATAATGTGGCAGCACAATATTTACTAGGTTTTAATTCAAATATTAAAGAACGTGTTAAGTATATTGCACTTTATGATTCAATGCCTAAACCTAATCGAAACAAGCGTATTGTTGCGTATATTGTATGTAGTATATCGAGCTTCACATGAAACAGCTAAAGAAGCTTTGGGCGATAAAGAGTTAAGAGCCATTGCACATGAGTTAACTAAAACAGTTAAGGATAACATGAGTGTTGATTGGTCTAAACGAGACAGTGCTAAAGCTAAAATGAGAGTTCAAGTTAGACGCCTATTAAAGAAATATGGCTATCCACCAGATCTTCAAAAAATGGCTGTGGAACAAGTTGTAGAGCAAGCAGAATTAATGGCAAGTCAGCAATAAAAAAATAAATCATAATGAGTCCGGGACATAAAGTTCTTGGATAAGTGAAAAAAGACAATTTCTATTGAAATAATATAGAAATTGTCTTTTTTATAAATTTTTTGATTATTTTCAGCTCGTTGAGCTACTACTTTTCTTATATTAAGTGCCATTAATACAAAACCAAGTTCTCTTTTGACTTTATTGAGTCCTCGGACAGACATCCGAGTGAAACCCAAAATAGCCTTCATAAATCCAAAAACAGGTTCCACATCAATTTTTCTTTGACTGTAGATATTTTTTGTTTCTGGTTCTGAAAGCTTTTTGTTAATTTGGGATTTAAAATATTCCCAGTTATAATTCTTCATTATTTTTTTGTTTGTTTTTGAATTGAAGTTCATACATTGATTTTTCAGAGGACATTCTGAACAATCATCACATTCATATAATTTGAAGTCTCGCTTATAACCATACTTATCATGACGATAGGCATATCTTTTAAAACCTAGCCGTTTATTATTCGGACAAATGAATTCGTCATTAATTTCGTCATAGTTCCAATTTTGAGTATTAAAGATGTCACTTTTATATTTTTTAGTTTTATCTTTTATAAACATTCCATATGTTATGAGTGGCGTTCGATTAAAGTCATCTATAATTGCCTTATAATTTGATTCACTACCATAACCTGCATCAGCTACAATATATTCAGGTAAATGACCGTAGGTCTCTTGAATTGAATTTAAAAATGGAATCATCGTTCTAGTATCCGTTGGATTTTGATACACATTATAAGATAAAACAAATTGGGAATTTGTTGCTATTTGTAAATTATACCCTGGCTTAAGTTGTCCATTTTTCATGTGATCTTCTTTCATTCTCATAAATGTCGCATCATAATCTGTCTTAGAATAACTATTTCTATCCTTTAAAATAGATTTTTGAAATTCGTATCGATACTTTCGCTCAAAATAATCATTGATTTGCTTTTTGTATTTTTTGATTTTAGTTCTTTTGAGACGTATTTGTTTTCTTGTTTTAGTACATTTTTCATTGTTGATATGTTGGTTTAAATCTTCGATTTCTTTATCTAAGTGACTACCAATCAAATCTATTTCTTCTTTTGTTAATTCATTATCATGATCTTCTTTAATTTCCGGTATGATTTTATTGGTTACCAATTCATGGTAGAGGGCTTTAGAATCCTCATTCATCTTTGATTCATGGTTTTGAATACTCTTTTTCCATACAAATGTATATCGATTGGCATTTGCTTCAATTTTTGTACCATCAATAAAAATAGCTTTATCATCTATAAGATTTTGTTTTACACACTGACTGTAAAATTGAATAAATAAAGATTCTAATAAAGCATCTACTTTTGGATTTACTCTAAATTGATTAATTGTTTTATAAGAAGGTTTTTGATTTTGTGATAGCCACATCATTCGGATGCTATCATTAAGCATTTTTTCTATTTTACGACCTGAGAATACAGATTGTGTGTAGGCATATAGAATCACTTTTAACATCATTTTAGGATGGTACGAAGTTGCACCACGGTGATGTCTGAATTCGTCGAATTCATTGTCAGGAATTGTTTCAACAATATCATTTACAGTAAAACGATGTTGATTTGTTTTGTTTCCATATTGACCTCCATGTATTTGCTATGATTTCAAAATCCATTTTTGACGTGCCTTAGGGTTGAGTGGATGCATAATTTCATTTGTTACTGGATTGATGAGCTTTTTTACTTTCTTTTTATGAGGTTTTAACATTTCCATCACTTGTTCGACACGGTCGATAACAACTGGTCGCTTCGCATAGGCACCATAAGCAAGAATCACTGTGTCACTTTCACTAATCGCTTTCATCAAATGAATATCAGTGTGCTCATCGTATGGATTTTTGATATGTTTGAGGTTTTCGGGTGTTCTAATATTAGAGAATAGATTTACAAGATATACAGCACCGTATCGTTCTGAATTGGCTAATTGGTTGAGGATAAGAACAGTTGTGAGATCGAGTGATAATACACCGTCTAAATGAGGATACATCGTTATCACTGTGCATGCAGCTTTCTTTTCATCCCATGTTTTCTTGAGTAAATAGCGGTGCTGTTCATCATCGCTAAATATGGCTTCTGTGTGTATCGTACTTTTGATTGTATTCATCATCGTCACTTCCTTTAGTATTCTTCTGGTAAAAGCATCACATAATAAAAAGCGTCCACGTCATCTTCACGAATGACGTAGACTTTCTTAGGTAATGCATTTTGATTTTTTTCATAGTTTGTATAGTGATATTCCAATTTGTATGTGGGTTGTTCTTGTTCATGTGTGATTGAGAGTATATTCTCATCTTCTTGTAATTTAAAAATGTGTAGGTAATCTGTATGAGGCTGGTTATCTTTTTTTTCTACCATGTGCCAAAGTAAGATTTGAAGGTCTAGTGGAATACTTTCATTAATTCCTCTTGTGATGTATCGATTGATTTTCATGCTATTTCCCTCCCTTCTGCTTTTCTTTCATGATGTCGATGATTTCGTTGATAACTGTGACGGATAATTGAGCAACTATGATCCAATTATTCATGGTCCTGACCTCCTTGTTTTAGTAAATGACGTTCATCAATAATGATATTTTGAGTATCTGTAAGGTACAGAAAGTCCATGTCAAAATGGTCTAAGTATCCGACACTGATGAGTTGGTTATTGGCATACATTAGAAATGGATAGATACTTAGCTCATGTAGTTCATCATTATAGTAGGTATAAGTCTCGAGTGTGAGATGTACCAGTGGAGAATCATTAATAAAACGTTCCGGTAGAATATTTTCTGCTGCTTCCTCCAGCGCTTCACATTCCCAAGCTTCGTTATTAGATAGTTGGAATAGGTGGGTTATATATTGTTTGAGTTCTTGAGTGATGGTTTTCATATTATTGCCTCCTAGATAGTGTAATAGTGATGTAGTTCATATACATCATTGAGATAATATATATTTGATTTGTCATTTATTACGAATCCCGGTGGGAATAAGAGAAAATTCCATATAAAAACCCGCTACAAACGTTGGTATGCCAAGGAAATCCTGAAATTCCGCCTATTTTGACAAACAATCAACTCATTATTTATAAGTATTGATGATAGGGTTGTGTCTCTGCTTCCTTATATATATTATTTATTTATAAAAAGTAACGGGATTTTGGGATTGTGCTTGCACAATCCTTCTGTTTCTTCGAATCTGCAAATCCCAATCATTTCCCGATAAAAAATCATTGTGGGATGTTCTTTAGCAATTTCAATATAAGCATTGTATAGTTATGAAAAAATTACGACAATAACTGTTTCATTAGATAAGTGTTATTGAAATTGATAAAGAGCAATTCTTGAAAATAGTTAGATAAAATAAGCGAAAGAATATAGTGAAAATTATTGTTATAACAATGATTCTATTAGCTAAATAGTAAGATATAGTGTTTGGGGCAAAAATAAAGACGAAGTGCTGAGATGCACTTCGTCGAGTTGTTTATTATTGAAAAGTTGTTTAATGATTTCGTTATTAAGTTTGAGTGTGACATAGAATTGTTTTTTATGATTACCATCTTTTTTAATATCAATGCGATCAATCACTGATAGATACAATGCTTTGAGTCGAGATTTTTCTATGTGCTTAATATCATGAAAGATGTGTTGTAATAGTTTACTGATTTCTTTGGCATCAAATAAAGTCTTATCTTCATTTTGTTGATTTTTGAGTTGGTTGATTTGATTCGTAATGTCATTGAGTTGCTTTTCATATTTTTGAATACTTGGTCTGATTACTGATGTTAAGTCCGGATTATCCTCGATGGTTTTAATCAAGTTATTTATTTTGATTTGTACTTCATCATATTGTTGTTGCTTATAAGCAATATCGTGATGAAGTGCAGCGCCATCAACTTGATTTTCTTGATTGACGTGTGTTACTACGCGTTGAATGACTTTATCACTTTTGACTATTTCAAGTATTTGCTTCATCACATAATCTTCAATCACATCAGCTCTTACACTGTTTGCCGAACATACTTTGGAACCCTTGTTCCGAAAATTACTACATGAATAGTAACGAATACGTTTCTTAGTCCCGTCTTTAAGAGTATTCGTGGTATTGCTTGCTGCCATAGGTGCGCCACATTGGGGACAGTGAATAATGCCTGTAAGCAGATTCGTTCCTTTGCCATGGACTTGGGGTTTTTGACTGACTTGTTTCTTACGCATTTGTACTTTATCCCATAAATCTTGATTAATAATGGGGGAATGCTTACCTTCAGCTATCACTGGTTTATCATTCAGCCCTTTACGACGTTTTTCACTCCAATCTTTGTATTTCGCAAATTGAATTTTGCCGATATAGAAAGGGTTAGCTAAGATGTATGTGATTGAACTAATACTGAAAGGTTTCCCCTTTTTAGTGACATATCCTTTGTGATTCAATGCATTGGCAATTTTACGATAGCCATGTCCTTTGGCATAGCACTCGAATATATATTTTACAATATTAGCTTCATGTTGGTTAATCATTAGCTCGTGTTTACTATCTGGTATTTTGTCATAACCTAGTGGTAAATTGCCTTGATAATAGCCTTCTTGGGCACGTCTCGTTTGACCCATAAATACGTTCTCGACAATGTTATTACGTTCGAATTCTGAGAAACTCGCAAGTATCTGTAACATGAGTTTACCAGAAGAAGTATTGACTTCCATACGCTCTGACAAACTGAAAAATTCGACATTTTGTTTGTGTAAATCTTCGACAATTTTGAGAAGATCAGATGTATTACGAGCTAATCGGTTTGTTTTGTATACCATAACACAGTCGATATTGCCTTCTTTTGCATCTTTCAACATACGTTGGAGCTCAGGTCTGTTCATAGATTTACCTGAAATACCACGGTCAGCGTATATATCTTTAACTTCAAAATGATGGAAGTCACAGTATTCTTTGATTTGATTGATTTGTCCGTCGATACTATAACCTTCTGTGCTTTGCATTTCTGTTGATACACGTACATAGATACCGACACGTTTTGTTTTAAGTTGTTGCATTATGTTACATCCTTTCTTCATTTATGCAATCGATGATTGCATGGTTTGATTGACAATATTGAGTGGTTCATTTTTGAAATAGATTCCTATAAGATTTTTATCTTTCGTAATGTGAATGGTTTCAATATAGGGGTACAATATGTTTAACGTGAAACGTTTTTGAATAATATTTTGAATGATGTGTTGTATTTGATGCCCATTGATAGATGTAGTGCGTTGCGGTTGTTGACGTAATGATTGTGTTTGCTCTCTGAACGTTTCTGCATCAATGATGCCTTGTGCCAACTTTTCTATCAGTTGTTCTTGAGTCAATGTGTGATGTTTTTCTATGTTTCTTTGTCTTTTGATGCGTTTGTCAATCGCACTTTTAATTTTTGTGTAGATGCGTTGATTTTGATAAAAGTCTCGGCACACTTCTAATACTTTATCTTCAAGTGTTTGTGCATTGATGCCTTTAAAATCACAGACAAAGCGTGAAGCATTCATGTTTTTAGGACAGACGTAGTAACGTAATGTATGATTCTTTTTTCTAATGGTCATATTTGTAAGTGTTGCATTACAACATGGGCATTTGATTTTTTGTTTGAGTTGATTATCCGAAGGTGTCTGTTTGGTTTGTTTTTGCAATCGAAGTCTCTGCGCTTGCTCATATATACTTGTGGAAACAATAGAAGGAAACATATTGTCGAATTGGCCATATTGATTGTTGACACGACCACAATAATTAGGATTGATGATAATGTTACGAACTTGATAGGGTTGTCGATTGATATACGTGTTATCTTCTTCTAATAACTGTGCAATTTTCTTATAACCATGACCTTTAATGTAATAATTGAATACAGCCTTTACCGTTGGTGACTCATTTTGATTGATGATGAATGTTCCGTTGTGATATTCGTAACCAAAAGGTGCATGTGTTGTAATCAATCGACCTTGCTTTGCTTTTTCTTGAAGCCCATTTCTGACTTGTTCTCCAATGTTATCCGATTCAAGTTCGGCTAAACTGATGAAGATATTAAGCTTGAGTCGGTCGAAAGCTTGATCCATATCAAAGTAACCATCATGTACGCTTAAGATATGAACATGGTACGTTTGACATAATTTGATGAGTTTTAATGCATTTTTCAGATTACGATGCAACCTATTAAGACGATAACAGCATAATATGTCACACTGTCCTTGTTGAATTAATTGTGTTATTTGTCGATACCCACTACGATTATCTTTGCGACCTGATTGTTTGTCGCTATAAAAGTTGATATGTTGAATATGATGTTTTTCGGCTATTGCTTCGATAGCTTGTTTCTGTGCTGCAAGAGATTGTTGTTTCATCGTACTTTGACGTAAATAGCCTATGACTTGTTTCATATCGGCTCCTCCTTTCACAGTGATAATATATATTTATGGATGAATTGATATATAAGCCCAACATCAATGAGATGTTGGGCGTCCATATTAGTCATTTGTTTGATTGATTTCTTCAATTACCAAATCGGCTAATATCTCGATAAGTTCATCCATGTTTTTCACTCCGTTATTTGTTCTATCTTCAATACGTCGATTATTCAGTTTGATGCTTCACAGTTGTATGATAAAGACAATTAGAAATCTTCGTGAACTCCTGAAGGGCCTATCCCTTCATTAGCGGATTTAAAAAGTTCTTTCGCAGCTTTGTTATCATTTGACGGTGTCCAATTTTGAAGTAACGACTTATCTTTAGTTAATCCGAGGATAGATGCAAACTCTACATCTAATTTTAGATGGTAAAATACAAGTGATTGTTTTTTACCGCTATTATCTTTGACACTTCTTTTAGTTGTTTGGCGTCCACGGTCAGCTAATATGAAACCTTTATCTCTTAAGGCGTTGACAACATTATTAACATCTTGAAATTGATGATTGTTTAGCATCTGTTTAAAAACGTTCGCAATTATTTTTACTTCGATATGGTCATCTTTTAATGAGATTAATCCATAGTTCTCAAACATATTTTTCAAAGCACCTTCATCTGAAAACTTACCTCTGTTTTGTGCCACAAATTGAATGATGACATCAATAGCTTTATCAGCTAATGAGCGTTCAGAGACTGTATGAGTATGATAATCAATAAAGTAGTCTCTTATATTAGCGATATCAATATCTGTAGATAAAACACGACCTAATATTTTCGCAGATGTTGTAATGACTGCATAACGCTTAAACATACGAATACCTGTATTGTTTGTTTCATCTTTCAATTTAGCTTCAAACCAATCTACTTCCTTGTAAAACCATTGAATAACTTCATCTTCACGATTTATAAGATATTTAGCTACTAACGGTAAAACATGACCATAGTTTAGTGCTACAGCTTTTTTAATATTGTCAGCATTGGTCGCATTTGTAGTGAATTGTTCATTAATCTCGATGGTTCTTACACGTAATCCATCGTTTTGAGCTGAATCATTAAAAATACTGTATTCTGACGTTGAAATGACAGAAGTACCCCAATTCTTAGGCGTTTTAACTTCTCCATGAACGTTTGAACGTTGACGACCTTGACCTTCAGCGATGGAATATAACAAACCCGTGGTATCTCTAAGTGTCGTAGATGAAAGCTCATCAAATACTATAGGAATGCCATAATTGTTACTCAAATAACCTTCAAGTGCGTTTCGTGTGGCATTCCAACTTCTAAAAAGAGTTTCATTACCTTTGGTAGGGTTACCAGCGACTGATACAGCTAAAGCAGCTGCGGTTGACTTACCGGTTGAGGATTGACCTGTAAAACTAAAGAGAATTCCTGCAAATTCGATTTCATGTTTATGCTTCAGAAAACTTGTCACTAAGGCAGAAATCCCAAATATGACTGCCAATTCTAAAAGAAGATGACCTTTAACCTCGTCAATATACATGTTAAACCAATTATCAAATGTACCTTTAGGAGTTAAGTCATAAGCACTATCTACAATAGGGTATGAAGGTGAGGACTGATTAAATTGAATAGATTTGAGAACTTTATCTAGCGATATCAAGTAGCCAAAAGGTGTCTCTAGTATACCTACACCCTCATATAATTCAGAAAGTGGTAATCTATCTCGCATCAATTGCAAGGCATAACTCAATGATCTAATATACTTCTCGTTAATACTGTAGCCATATTTAATTAAAGAAGGTAAGTTTCGTGTTGTTAAGATATCAGACTCAAAAATGTCTTTTTTACCATTGTTGTTAGTAATAATCAACTTTTCAACACCAGTAATTGGATCAGAAAATCTTGCATTAACAATAATAGGGCTAGCCATTCTAACCACTTTTTCACTGTCACCATCTTTTTTAGGTGGTATCGTTTCTTTCCAACCGAAGGAATCTAAAGCAAATGGGCCAATTTCAAACAATGTGTAACTCATTAGCAATCACCTCCTTTCGAAGGCGTGCTATTATTGCATGGGTTTATCCCTATTTTCTGATATAATAAACTGCCATTTTTTGTTCCTACAATTTTAAATGGTAATCCTGGCGTGTACTTAATCCAGTAAGCAAAACGACGTCCTACTTCACGTTGATCATTCGTGCTACAAACCACATTATATTTCTTTCTTAATTCACCATAAGTGAACGTACTTCCAACTGGTTGTTGAAAAGATTTAGCAATTATAAAATTATAAAGCTTTTCTTGCTGCTTAGATTTCTTATTCATTTTAAAATTCCTCCAATAATTTTTAAGGAGTCAATCAATATCATATAGGTTAAACTATCTTCAATTGATTGCTATAATAAGCATAAATGAAGCATTATGATTAGACGCGGAACAAAAAATGGGGAGGGGGGGTATATATTGATACCTACGCTAGAAGAAATTATTGATAAGTATGGAAACTTAGTTGATTATTTGAAATTTGATGTAACAGTTGAGGTTTATGAAGATTTGTTGTTATTAAGAAGTTTAAGCGATTTAAATGAACATCAAAAGATGGATAGAGTTTCATTTATAAAAAAACATTTAAACTCAAATTTCGATTATTTATTAGATGATACTGAGTTTAGAAGTATCAATAAGATTTACAGTAATTTAAATATCATGACGCATATCAATAGTCAAAATAATAATTTTAAACGTAATCCATTTATAAATGAAGAACAATTGAAATCACTACTCGCGATAAAGAAAGTAGATGCACATATGAGTTATGATTCAAATATTACTTCAAAAGCATTGGCAGAAATAAACAAAACGCAAAAAAGATTAGTTACAAAGATAGACACACTCTATAATCAGTCAAAAAAAGAAAATGAATATGTACGGTTAGGAGAAAAAATATCGTATACAAAATTGGAGAATCATTGGAAATATTTATATAATGAGATTCAGTTTTATAATCTTAATAATCAATTGATTAGTTATGTTGCATTAGAACAGGAATATGCTTGGGCTTTTTTAAATGAACTATTTTATTTGATAGAATTGTATTTGAAGGCATTTAAAGGACAAAAGAAAACAGATTATGAGTTTGGGAAAAAATTAAACGAATTTATTCAATCATATGTCATTATTTTACTTATAGATATACGATTACCTGTTGTTAGATTATATATTATTAGAGACATTGTAGATACATGTGAAGGAGAAAAAGATAATTACAAAAGAATTACACTGATAGAAGAATCTATTAAAAAGTATAGATACGTAAAAGATCAGATTAAAAGATTTAAAAATGGATTAGAAGAATCGTTATTAAATGCAACTTTATCTATTGAACAAAATATGTTGAAAGTTAAAATTGATTATTATAAAGCCTACTGCTTTCCTAGAGAAAAAACAAAGCATAACAATATTGAGTACAATGTATCGTTGTTTTTTAAAGCATTAGATGCCTTAAAGAAATAGTTTTTCACTGAAAATATTTATAGATATAATTAAAATTAATTAATATTAAGCCAGGATAATGTAGTCTTAATCGTTCTGAAATACGAAAAATGTTGTGGAAATCGCGTGAAATAATCAGAGGAATCGTTTGAAATCATCGTAGTAATCGCGCGAAAATCACGTGAAATAATCAGAGGAATCGTTTGAAATCATCGTAGTAATCGCGCGAAAATCACGTGAAATAATCAGAGGAATCGTTTGAAATCATCGTAGTAATCGCGCGAAAATCACGTGAAATAATCAGAGGAATCGTTTGAAATCATCGTAGTAATCGCGCGAAAATCACGTGAAATAATCAGAGGAATCGTTTGAAATCATCGTAGTAATCGCGCGAAAATCGCGTGAAATAATCAGAGGAATCGTTTGAAATCATCGTAGTAATCGCGCGAAAATCGCGTGAAATAATCAGAGGAATCGTTTGAAATCATCGTAGTAATCGCGCGAAAATCGCGTGAAATACTATGGTAGACGGTTTGAGTAAATTAATGGAGTATTTTAATATTTATGGTTTGGAGGAATTGCGTTGCATAGAGAAAGTAAATATATAGAGTATAAGAAATCACGAAAAGGATTATCTAATGATATTTGGTCTACGTATAGTGCTTTTGCAAATACTGAAGGTGGTACTATATATTTAGGAATTGAAGAAAAAAAGATCGAGGACAAAAAAGTCTTTGTTTCAGTTGGTGTTGAAGATCCAGAGAAAATGATTGAAGATTTTTGGAATGCACTATATGGAAGAAGTAAAGTTAGTCAAAATATTTTATCAAATAAAGATGTTAAAATTGTTAATATTGAAAATAAAGCGTGCATTGAAATTCATGTACCAGAAGCGCCTTATTCGAAGAAACCGATATATGTAGATAATAAAAAAGATTTAGTATATAAAAGAGTTGATGATGCTGATAGAATTGCGACTGAAGAAGAGTATAAATTCATGATTGTAAATTCTCAAGACGATATAGATACAGAATTATTAGATAACTATGACATGTCTGATTTAAATCACGAATCTATCGAAAATTATAGGAAACTTCTATTAAAAAATACTAATGATGAGAGATATGCGAATATGAGCCAACTGGATTTAATGATAGATTTAGGAGCATATAGAAAAGATAGAAGTTCGAAAGACAAACAGTATAAAATGACTACAGCATGTTTATTATTCTTTGGTAAGTATAATGCGATTAGTGATAGATTCCCAGGATTTCAATTAGATTATTTTAAGAAAACAAATTACCTAGATACTGATTGGAAAGATAGAATATCAAGTGGAGATTTAGGTAATGAAGATTTAAACGTGTATAGTTTTTTTGAAAAAGTATTGATAAAATTAACTGATAACATTGAGGAATCATTTAGCCTAAATGATGGTTTGACTAGACAAAATTATGCAAGAGATTTAAAAGTAGCAATTCGCGAAGCACTGGTTAATACATTAATGCATGCGTATTATGATACTAAGCAAAGTATTAAAATAGTTAATTGTGAAGATTTTATAGAGTTTTATAATCCGGGTAATATGAGAATAAATAAAGAAGATTTTATTCATGGAGGGCATTCAAAGGACAGAAATAGTATATTATCGACGCTTTTCAGAAGAGTAGGATATTCAGAAAAAGCTGGATCTGGAGGACCAAGGATATTCGATGTAGTTAATAGACATAAGCTTAAAACGCCTGAAATAGAATTAACGGACATGGACACTAATGTAGTACTTTGGAAACAAGATTTAATGAAGGAGTTTGAAAAATATCCTGAGTTAGACAAAAAAGTAATAAAGTATATTATTGACTATGGATCAATAAGTAAGGGTGAAGCCTTAAAAATGGAAAATATGACAGAATATCAGTTTAGAAATATTTTAAAAAAACTAAAAGATGATAACTTGATAAAAAAAGAAGGTGAAGGTCCGGCTACTAAATATGTGTTAATAGAATCAAAAGAAGCTGATATATTGCGAACTAAAAAAGTAATTAAAAGTTTAGAGTCTTTCTTTAGGAATAAATAAAAAAACAAGAGATAGGTGCGAAGTGTTTGGATTATACAAATGCTTCGCATCTTATATTTATTAATAAATATCATAGAAAACCGTATCATTAACCGATACGCAGAGATGCGGTTTTTTAGACACTTCATAAAGGGATTTTGAACGTATCAGAACATATGAGGTTTATAGGAATTGCTGTTATGTTTTTTGATCACATCAATAAACAAAAAAGGTATGTACTATGTAAAATATTTATTAAATGATATAAAGCGAGGGTATATAAATGATTTTTAAATAGATATTTATCCAATAATATAAAAAGGAACTATAAGCTATATCTAAAAGCTATATCTAACTACTTATAGTCCTTCTTCATTAGTATAAATATAATTATTAAGAAAGGTATATATCTTTGTAACCTTCGTTTACATTAATAATGTTGTGATAACCTTTGTGTTCTAAAATACCAATAGCTATAGAACTTCTAATGCCAGACTGACAGTCTACATAAATAACATCGTTTCTATTGAAAGGTAAATCTGTTTCTAAAAGTTTGCCGTGTGGCACATGAACCGCTTGGGATAAGTGGCCATTATTCCATTCATTATCATTACGTACATCTAAGACATGTGCTTCATTACCAGTTATGTCTTTACTATGAACAGATTGTGTTTGAATTTGAGCTTGTGGTAACTGATATCCAGACACATTATCATATCCAATAAGTTGTAAAGTATGTTATGTGTTGCTTTTGAAACAAGGTGATAGTCTCCAATCAAGTTAATTTCTTGATTATAGTTTAGATACCAGCCAATTTGATTGATGAAATTTTTATCATATGGAATATTGATTGTACCTTCAATATGTCCACCATGATAAGCCTCCTTACTGCGGAGATCAAAAGTTAATCTGTTTGTACTTGTAGCTGGATAAACCGTATAAGGTTGATATAAATTCATACCGAATTGATTAATTTTTTTCATTTGTGCAAAATGATGTGGTGGTGCAGGTTGGTCAGAAATGAGTTTATCGATAAAGGTAGCTTCATTATTTTCAGAAAAAGCCCAGTTCGTTTGTTTTTCATAGCCAAGCGTAGATGTTGGAATAGCACCTAAAGATTTACCACAAGGACTACCAGCGCCATGACCAGGCCAAATTTGAATGTAGTCTGGCAAGTCTTTAATACTTTCAATAGATTTAAACATTTGTTTTGCGCCTATTTCAGATAATCCTTCTACTTTAACAGCTTTTTCTAGTAAATCAGGTCTACCGATATCTCCTACAAAAATAAAATCACCACTGAATAGTCCCATTGGAACTTGTGCTCCAGCACCTTCGTCAGTAAGTAAAAAACTTATACTTTCTGGCGTGTGACCAGGTGTATGAAGCACTTTTAATTTTATATTTCCTACATAAATATCATCATTATGTTGAACAAAATGAGTGTGGTTAGGCATATTTTTATAACCTAACATGTCATCACTTTCGCCCGATACATAAATACTAGCATTTAACTTTATAGCAACATCTCTAATTCCTGAAACAAAATTTGCATGTATATGTGTTTCAGCTGCATGAGTAATGGTTAAACTCTCTTCATCGGCAACTCGAATATATGAAGATAAGTCACAAATAGGATCAATGATCATGGCTTCTCCAGTTTTTTGACAACCGATTAAATAAGATGCTTGAGATAAATGTTTATCATAAATTGATGATAGTCAATTTGTTATCAAGGGTGATAATTATATTAACTATGGTAATTACATGGAATTAAAGTTATTAAACAAACTTGATGATGACCAATTAGATTTAGAATTTTTACAAGATAATGGGTTAAAAGGTAATGTTCAAGGTCCTATGACTTTAAAGGAACCTTTAAAAAGTTATATACAAAAGTCTTGAAAACGAATATTTTAAATTTAGATAATGAGTTAGAAAACACTGAATATGTCGAAGGTAAACCATATGTACAGTACGGTATTAAATATGAAAGAAATCAGGCATTAAGAAATGAAGCTATTAAAATTCATGGAACTACATGTAAAGTATGTGGATTTGATTTTAAAGCTAAGTATGGCGATTTAGGTGAGGGTTTTATTGAAATTCATCATTTAAAACCAATGTTTTCAATAAAAAGAGAAATAAAAGTAAATCCACAAAAAGATTTAGTCCCACTATGTTCTAATTGCCATAAAATGATTCATAGAAATACTAAAAAACCTTTAACGATTAAAGAATTAACCAAAATAGTTAATTATAATAGCAAATAATTTAATATTTTATAAACTATCATTCAACCCTCTTAATTTATTAGGAGGTTTTTTGTATTTATGCTTTCAAATGTGTGATATACTTTGTTTGTTGAAATATAGAGTATCTATAGATAGGGTGATTGAGTATGAAATTCACTGAAGTGGAAGTTATCGAACATCTTGTAAAGGCATATAAAGAAGCAGGAAAGCCTACTTATCCTCATGAAAATTTATATCGAGGACGTAATCATAGTATTTCAGGTATTGGAGAAGACTTGCTGGGTGCTTATTTGATTAGTAGATTGGAAGGTGTCCAAATATTTATTGATCAGCCTTTATCTATGATTGATAAATCTTTAAGTACAAGATATCCGGATTTATTAATTTGTGAAGATAATGAAATTAAAAATATACTAGAAGTTAAAATGGACTTAGGATATCAAAGAAAAGATTTTATAGATTATTGCCGAAAGAAAGAAGAATGGATTTCAAATATCGTAGGAAAACAGTGTGTATTGTCTAGAAAGAGAGAAGACAAAATTCCTATGAATATAGCTGATGATATTAAATTTCATGTTGTGATTTACAGTGAAAACAATGGACCGAAGCGGTTTGATGAAGAAATCATGCCTATCGTTAATGAAACATGTCCACATATTGAAGTATATGTCCTAACAAGCGGTCAACACCCTAATTTAGTAAATGTTAATCTTGAAGGTATTAATATTAATAAAGATGAATTTGAAATATTAGTAAATGCGTTATAAAAAAATAGAGCATCCTCCACGTTATGGAGGTGCTCTGTTTTTTATTGAAAAGTATCAAGTTAATTAATTTAATATGCTTAATAAGTTCTACCTTGACCTTTTTCTCTAGCTTCTGTTCGATCTCTTATGTACTCAGTACATACTGGATTTTCTGTTAATTCATCAACTGTATTAGTTTAATCAGAAGACGTGTCTACTTTGTAAGCTTCTAAGAACTTATTATATGATATAGCGTTTGAGTTTTGTTGTTCTTCTATAAATTTCTGTAGTTATTTTTCAAAAACCGCATCATTAACTGATAAGCAGAGGCGTATCATAAATGAAACTAAAAAATAGGTTGTATATAACTCACTTTGAAATTGATTGAATATATAGTAACTTTAATAGAATGCAGCTATTGTGGCGGAGAATATGAGAATCAAAAAATGATTAATATAGTTTGAAGAGAGTGAGCATAAATACTAGAAAAATGGAGGCTGGGACATTAAGTTCTTAGGCAATGTAAAAAAGCTGATTTCTATTAATTATTTGATAGAAATCAGCTTTTTTTAAATGTATTTGATAATATACAGCTCGTCGAGCTGCTATTTTCCTTATATTAAGTGCCATTAATACAAAACCTAGCTCTCGTTTAACTTTATTTATTCCTCGAACTGACATTCGAGTGAAACCCAAAATAGCCTTCATAAATCCAAAAACAGGCTCTACATCAATTTTTCTTTGACTATAGATTTTTTTCGTTTCTGGTTCAGAAAGCTTTTGATTAATCTCTGCTTCAATTTCTGCAGGCGTTTTACGTGTTTTTCCTTCTTTTGGCGGTTATAACAATTTAACAAGTCCTGCTTTAACCGCTTTAAAGAAGGCAATTTCATCATTGAGTTCTTGGGCTGTAGGTTCAGTCGCACAAAGCGCAAAGGCTTTACCTAACTCTGTGACCGTTTTAATAAAACGTTGGCGTTCTTATTCGCCTAAACCAATCACATAATCCATCGTATTCGATATTGTATAATAACGTTCTGATTTTTTATCTGAATTAAATTTAGAATAATCAAGATTATATAACATATCTTGAATCACATCATACTTCAATAACATCAATTCAACCGCTTTATCTGTATCTATTGTCGTTTGAGCTTGATCAGATTCTGTATATTCTTTAAGTGCTTCTTTTAAACTTTCGGCGATACCCACATAATCGACAATTAATCCACCCGGCTTATCTTTAAACACTCGATTAACTCGAGCAATTGCTTGCATCAAATTATGGCCTTTCATTGGTTTATCAATATACATCGTATGCATGGAAGGAACATCAAATCCTGTCAGCCACATATCTCGAACAATCACGAGTTGTAATTCATCATTCACATCTTTCATATGTTTTTCTAATAAATTATGACGTTTTTTAGGACCAATATGTCTTTGGAAAGAAGCAGGATCACTAGATGAGCCTGTCATTACTACTTTAATAACACCTTTATCATCATCATCCAAATGCCATTCCGGTTTTAGACGAATGATTTCATCGTATAAATCAACATCAATTCGACGACTCATCGTTACGATCATTCCTTTAGCTTTCATCGCTTGCTGACGTGTTTCAAAATGTTGGATGATGTCTTTGGCTAAAGCTTCTACACGAGGTTTTGCGCCTGCTAAGGCTTCAATTCGTGACCATTTTGATTTTAAACGCTGTTTTACATCCTCTTTTTGATCTTCTGTAATGTCATTATATGCTTCGTCTAAGTCTAAATTTTGAGGTAAATTTAATGGAATTACGCGACTTTCATAGTAAATTTTAACTGTACTTCCATCAGCTACGGCTTGTGTCATATCATAAACATCGATATAGTTCCCACAGACCATTTGCGTATTTTTATCCGTTGAAGCTACGGGTGTGCCCGTAAATCCAACAAATGTTGCATTCGGTAAAGCATCTCTTAAATATTTAGCATAACCATATTTAATGCCTTCGCCTCTATCATCGTAATTTGCATTAAAACCATATTGTGTACGATGAGCCTCATCTGCCATTACAAACACATTTTTACGTTCTGTTAGGGACGCCATGGTCGTTTCATTTTGTTCAGGTTCAAATTTTGCATTGTTGTAAATACAATACCATCCGACTCAACAGATAATAACGATTTTAATTCTTTACGTGTTTCAGCTTGTTTTGGTGTTTGTCTTAATAATCCTTTACCAGAGCGACCTTTTGATTTAACAAACGTACTGTATAGTTGGTTATCTAAATCATTACGATCTGTTATGACAACTAAGGTAGGATTATTAAGCATTTGAATTAATTTTCCAGAGAAAAAGACCATGGTTAAACTTTTACCAGACCCTTGGGTATGCCAAATGACGCCGCCTTTACCATCACCTCGTCCAGATGAAGCTAATAAAGCTCTATCAACAGCTTTATTAACAGCATAGTATTGATGATACGCTGCTAGAATTTTACTGATATGCCCTTTACCATTATCTTGGAATAATACAAAATATCGAATTAAATCAAGTAAGGTTTCTGGATTTAACATCCCATGAATCAGTACGTCTAAGCTAGCTAAACTTGACGAAGATTCCGTTTCTCCATCTTTAGAACGCCAAGTCATAAAACGATCATAGTTCGCAGTTAGTGAACCGACTTTAGTATTAATGCCATCACTTGTAACAACCACTTCATTAAACGTAAATAATTGTGGAATACGCATCTTATACGTTTCTAATTGATGATAACCATCTTCGACGCCTACGGTTTCATTGGTTGAATTTTTAAGTTCAATCACAACGATAGGCAAGCCATTAATAAAGAGGACAATATCGGGACGTTTTGTATAGTCTCCATTAACGACCGTGAATTGATTGACTGCTAAAAAATTATTGTTTTGTGGATGTTCAAAATCAACGATTTTAACAATTTCTACAATCGATTATCCTTCATCATCATAATCTTCAACTTCAATACCATTGATTAAATTTTCATGAAAGGTAAGGTTATTTTCCAAAAGATTGATTGGGCGACTTCTCTAAAGTTAGTTCATGTAGCGCTTTTTCAATAAAACGAGGATGAAGGAAGAAGCGTATCTCGTAATTTTACTAAATTATTAGTTTCTTTATTAAGATTACTAATGTTATTGAAAAGAGTTGAATGAATTTGATTTGCTTTTGATAACATTGGATGATTTAAATTAGGTAAAGCAATTTTAAAATTTTCAAATATTTTCTTAGTGTAAAATTCTCTAGCAGAACCTGATGTTTGGTTACTTACATTTTTATTTATTATTTTTATTATATTATAAATCAAAGGATTATTTATCTTTGAATTGAGAGTTCTAAATCTCCACATATTTTGATTTTGTAAAGATGGTAAATTAGATTCTGTAATAATACCTATATTACCTATAGATCCCCCAACTGTTACTAATAAAGTATCAAAAATTTCCAATGAATATTTATTATATTTTGGTATATTTATATAATCATTAGAAACAAATTTTAAATTATTCCTCTCAATTAAGCAGCTAGTTTTAGATATATTTAAAGTTCTTAAGACTGATAATTTACTACTGTAAATATATTCACTAGATTTAAACGCGTATCCTGTTCTAATATCAGCTATATTTTTTAATGAATTAATATTCCAATTTAAAGGTATTTCACCTAACTCACTATCAATCATTTCTCCACCATTAGATTTATAAGGAAGAGAAAGTTAAATTTATATTAAGTTTTATATATGATTAATTATTAACGTATTAAATGTAGTATACTCTTAATATAAGTAAAATCATCATAATATTTGTCAAAAAAGTGACATCTCATATAGTAGCGCGGTGTTAGTTGTCACAATTTTTGACAGCCAAAATAATACTTGAACCCTTGTGGTTATGCTATCTATTAAAGTATCTGATCGATAACTACCCCGAAGAATAGGGGACGAGAACTCTACTAAAAAGTTATATGTTTCAACAATTTCGTCAGATCGATAACTACCCCGAAGAATAGGGGACGAGAACTGGTTTAAGTTTGTCATTATAATCAATCCTTTTTCTTGATCGATAACTACCCCGAAGAATAGGGGACGAGAACTGATTAAAACGGTTTGCTTTATTTGCATTTAAAATAGGATCGATAACTACCCCGAAGAATAGGGGACGAGAACGTTTTTCATAGTTAATCAATCCCTTTTCTTTTTTGATCGATAACTACCCCGAAGAATAGGGGACGAGAACTTAAATCTTTGATTGCTCTTAGCTCTAGTTATGTATGATCGATAACTACCCCGAAGAATAGGGGACGAGAACCACGCTGTAGTGAAGTATAGAAACGGCATGAGTACAATGATCGATAACTACCCCGAAGAATAGGGGACAGAGTGTAAATTTAATTACACTCTAAAATTCGTGAATTTTTAATGGAATACGCATGGATTAATTTTTAGGGGATGGAAAATGAAAGATGTTATTTATGTAGAAAACCATTACTTTGTTACCGTGAAAGAAAATAGTATTAAATTTAGAAATGTAATAGATAAAAGTGAGAAATTTTATTTGTTTGAAGAAATAGAAGCGATTATTTTTGATCATTATAAAAGCTATTTTTCTCATAAGTTAGTAATTAAATGTATTGAAAATGATATCGCTATTATTTTTTGTGATAAAAAGCACTCTCCATTAACGCAACTTATTTCTTCTTACGGTATGACTCATCGTCTTCAAAGGATTCAAAGTCAGTTTCAATTATCTGGGAGAACTAGAGATAGAATTTGGAAAAAGATTGTTGTAAATAAAATTATTAATCAATCAAAATGTTTAGAAAACAATTTACATAATGAGAATGTGAAGTTATTAGTAAACTTAGCAAAAGATGTTAGTTCTGGAGATAAAAGTAATAAAGAAGCACAGGCTGCAAGAATTTATTTTAAAGATTTATATGGTAAACAATTTAAACGTGGGCGGTATAATGATATTATTAATTCAGGGTTAAATTATGGGTATTCTATACTTAGATCTTTTATTAAAAAAGAACTAGCTTTACATGGATTCGAAATGAGTTTAGGTATTAAACATCACTCAAAGGAAAATCCTTTTAATTTAGCTGACGATATTATTGAAGTTTTTCGTCCTTTCATTGATAATATAGTGTATGATATAGTTTTTAAAAACAATATAAATACTTTTGATATAAATGAAAAGAAACTATTATTAAATGTTTTATATGAAAAGTGTATTATAGATAAAAAAGTAGTGAGATTACTTGATAGTATCAAAATAGTCGTACAGTCGTTAATTAAATGTTACGACGAAAATACGCCTACGCCTTTATCTCTACCTAAAATGATTGAGGTGGGGAACTAATGTATTTATTAGTTAGTTTTGACTTACCTAGAGATACTAAATTTGAACGTAAGATGGCAAGTGTGTATCGTACTCGATTATTAGAACTCGGTTTTAGTATGAAACAGTTTAGTTTATACGAAAGGTATGTCAGCGATGTTCAGAAAAAAGATAAGATTTTAGAAATTCTACAACAAGAAATTCCTGATACTGGAAGTATTACTCTATATGTCTTACCTGATGAGGTAAATAATAGTCAGATTACCATATTAGGAAAAGAGGTTAAGGTTGTTGTGAGAAAAGAACCTAAGCTAATTTTTCTATAAAATGGAGGTTACAATGGATAAAAAAACGACATTAATGTATGGTTCTTTACTACATGATATAGGTAAAATTATCTATCGGAGTAACGGTCATGCATTTGCAAGAGGAACGCATTCAAAGTTAGGACACAAATTTTTGTCTCAATTTTCAGAATTTAAAGACAATGAACTAATCGATAGCGTTGCTTATCATCATTATAAAGAACTTGCAAAAGCTAATTTAGCTAATGATAATACAGCTTATATTACCTATATTGCCGATAATATTGCGAGTGGTATTGATAGACGAGATATTATAGAAGAGGGCGATGAAGAATACGAAAAACAACCATTTAATTTTGATAAGTATACACCCCTATATAGTGTGTTTAATATTGTGAATTCTGAAAAATTGAAACAAACAAGTGGGAAGTTTAAATTTTCTAATGAAAGTAATATTGAGTATCCTAAAACTGAGAATATTCAATATTCAAGTGGAAATTATACAGCACTAATGAAAGATATGAGTTATGATTTAGAGCACAAATTAAGTATTAAAGAAGATACATTTCCTTCATTATTACAATGGACAGAAAGTCTATGGCAATATGTGCCAAGTTCAACAAATAAAAATCAATTAATTGATATTTCTCTTTATGATCATAGTCGTATTACATGTGCTATTGCCAGTTGTATATTTGATTATTTAAATGAAAATAATATACATAATTACAAAGATGAATTATTTACAAAGTATGAAAATACCAAAGCATTTTATCAAAAAGAAGCTTTTTTACTACTTAGTATGGATATGAGTGGTATTCAAGATTTTATTTACAACATAAGCGGTTCTAAAACATTAAAAAGTTTAAGATCTCGTAGTTTTTACTTAGAACTCATGCTTGAGGTAATTGTTGATCAATTACTAGAAAAATTAGAATTAACACGAGCAAATCTTTTATACACTGGTGGCGGTCATGCATATTTATTAGTCTCTAATACAGATAAAGTGAAAGAAAAAATAAATCAATTTAATACTGAGTTAAAAAATTGGTTTATGTTAGAATTCACAACCGATCTCTCATTATCAATTGCTTTTGAAAAATGTAGTGGCAGTGATTTAATGAATACCAATGGTAATTATAGAACTATTTGGCGTAATGTCAGCAGTAAACTTTCTGATATTAAAGCACATAAGTATTCTGCAGAAGATATATTAAAATTAAATCATTTTCATTCATATGGAGATCGAGAATGTAAAGAATGTTTAAGAAGTGACATAGATATTAATGATGATGGATTATGCAGTATATGTGAAGGAATCATTAATATATCAAATGACTTAAGAGATAAATCATTCTTTGTACTATCAGAAACTGGAAAATTAAAAATGCCATTCGATAAATTTATATCGGTTATCGATTATGAAGAAGCAGAAATATTAGCACAAAATAATAATCAGATTCGTATTTACAGTAAAAATAAACCTTATATTGGTGTAGGAATATCAACGAATTTATGGATGTGTGATTACGACTATGCTAGTCAAAATCAAGATATGAGAGAAAAAAGTATTGGAAGTTATGTAGAAAGAGAAGAAGGTATTAAGCGTTTAGGCGTTGTACGTGCTGACATAGATAATCTTGGCGCTACATTTATATCAGGGATTCCAGAAAAATATAATTCAATTTCAAGAACAGCTACGTTGTCTCGTCAATTATCATTATTTTTTAAATATGAATTAAATCATTTGTTAGAAAATTATCAAATTACAACTATATATTCAGGTGGCGACGATTTATTTTTAATTGGCGCATGGGATGACATTATAGAAGCAAGCGTTTATATAAATGACAAGTTTAAAAAGTTTACGCTTGGTAAATTAACAATGTCTGCTGGTGTTGGAATGTTCAGTGGCAAGTATCCAGTTTCTAAAATGGCTTTTGAGACAGGACTACTTGAAGAAGCAGCTAAAACTGATGAAAAAAATCAGATAGCACTTTGGGTGCAAGAAAAAGTATATAACTGGGATGAGTTTAAAAAGTATATTTTAGAAGAAAAGCTTCTCGTTTTACAACAGGGATTTTTGCAAACAGATGAACACGGAAAAGCATTTATATATAAAATGCTAGCTTTATTAAGAAATAATGAAGTAATTAATATAGCTCGATTAGCCTATTTATTAGCAAGAAGCAAAATGTCAGAGGAATTTACATCTAAAATTTTTAATTGGGCTCAAAATGACAAAGATAAAGATCAATTAATTACAGCTTTAGAATATTATGTTTATCAAATAAGGGAGGCTGATTAAGTATGATATTAGCTAAAACAAAAAGTGGTAAAACGATAGATTTAACTTTTGCACATGAGATTGTAAAAAATAATGTGAAAAATGTTAAAGATCGAAGAGGCAGAGAAAAACAAGTTTTATTTAACGGGCTTACAACAAGCAAGTTAAGAAATTTAATGGAGCAGGTGAATCGACTTTATACTATTGCCTTTAATTCAAATGAAGATCAATTAAATGAAGAATTTATCGATGAATTAGAATACTTAAAAATTAAATTTTATTACGAGGCAGGTCGAGAAAAAAGCGTTGATGAATTTTTGAAAAAAACATTGATGTTTCCAATTATTGATAGAGTGATACAAAAAGAATCAAAAAAATTTTTCTTAGATTATTGTAAATATTTTGAAGCTTTAGTTGCATACGCTAAATATTATCAAAAGGAGGATTAATATGTATTCAAAAATTAAAATTTCAGGAACAATTGAAGTAGTTACTGGTTTACACATCGGTGGGGGCGGTGAATCTAGTATGATTGGAGCAATTGATTCCCCTGTAGTTAGAGATTTACAAACTAAATTACCTATCATACCTGGCAGTTCAATCAAAGGAAAAATGAGAAGTTTATTAGCAAAACATTTTGGCTTGAAAATGAAACAAGAGAATCATAATCAAGACGATGAACGTGTTTTAAGATTATTTGGTTCAAGTGAAAAAGGGAATATTCAAAGAGCTCGTCTACAAATTTCTGATGCATTCTTTTCTGAAAAAACGAAAGAGCATTTTGCGCAAAATGATATTGCTTATACAGAGACGAAATTTGAGAATGCAATTAATCGTTTAACTGCAGTTGCAAATCCAAGACAAATTGAGAGAGTAACAAGAGGATCTGAGTTTGACTTTGTACTTATTTACAATGTCGATGAAGAGTCACAAGTTGAGGATGATTTTGAAAATATTGAAAAAGCGATTCACTTATTAGAGAATGACTATCTTGGTGGCGGCGGCACCAGAGGCAACGGACGTATCCAATTTAATGATATAAATATCGAGACAGTTGTTGGAGAATACGACAGTACAAATCTTAAAATTAAGTAGGTGAAAGACATTGACAACAAAAGTATTTAAACTTTCTTTTAAGACTCCTGTTCATTTTGGAAAAAAACGTTTGTCAGATGGGGAAATGACAATAACGTCTGATACTTTGTTTAGTGCTTTATTTATTGAAACGCTTCAATTGGGTAAAGAAACTGGTTGGTTATTAAACGATTTAATCATTAGTGATACATTTCCTTATGAAAATGAACTTTATTATCTTCCTAAACCTTTAATAAAAATAGAATCTAAAGAAGAAGGCAACCATAAAGCATTTAAAAAGTTAAAATATGTTCCGGTTCATCACTATAATCAATATTTAAATGGTGAGATAAGCGCTGAAGATGCGACAGATTTAAATGATATTTTTAATATTGGGTATTTTTCTCTACAAACAAAGGTTTCATTATCAGCACAAGAAATTGATTCAAGTGCTGACAGTGAACCTTATTCAGTGGGTACATTTACTTTTGAACCTGAAGCTGGTTTATATTTTATTGCAAAAGGATCAGAAGAAACACTTGACCATTTAAAAGATATTATGACTTCATTACAGTACTCGGGTTTAGGCGGTAAACGTAATGCAGGCTACGGACAATTTGAATATGAAATGGTAAATAATCAACAATTGTTTAAATTATTGAATCAAAAGGGAGAATATTCTATTCTTTTATCAACGGCAATGGCTAAAGAAGAAGAGATAGAGAGTGCTTTAAAAGAAGCGAGATATATTTTAAATAAACGTTCTGGTTTTATACAATCAACGAATTATTCTGAAATTCTAGTTAAAAAAAGTGATTTCTATAGCTTTTCTTCGGGTTCAGTTTTTAAAAATATCTTTAATGGCGACATTTTTAATGTTGGACATAATGGGAAACATCCAGTCTATCGCTATGCAAAACCTTTATGGTTGGAGGTATAAGTATGACAATAAAAAATTATGAAGTTGTTATTAAAACTTTAGGTCCAGTTCATATTGGTAGTGGTCAAGTTATGAAGAAGCAAGATTACATTTATGATTTTTATAATTCTAAAGTTTATATGATTAATGGCAATAAACTAGTTAAATTTTTAAAAAGAAAAAATTTACTTGATACATATCAAAACTTTTTGAGAAACCCACCAAAAAATCCAAGAGAAAATGGACTGAAAGACTATTTAGACGCTCAAAATGTTAAGCAAAGTGAATGGAAAGCATTTGTGAGTTATTCTGAAAAGGTCAATCAAGGCAAGAAATATGGTAATATACGTCCTAAACCGCTAAATGATTTACATCTAATGATAAGAGATGGGCAAAATAAAGTGTATCTTCCAGGTAGTTCAATTAAAGGCGCTATCAAAATAGCCCTTGTATCAAAATATGATAATGAAAAAAATAAAGATATTTATAGCAAAATTAAAGTCAGCGATTCAGAGCCTATCGATGAAAGTCATTTAGCGATTTATCAAAAAATAGACATTAATAAAAGTGAAAAACCAATGCCTCTATATAGAGAGTGTGTAGATGTAGATACTGAAATAAAATTTAAGTTAACCATCGAAGATGAAATTTATTCTATTAATGAAATTGAACAAAGTATCAGAGATTTTTACAAAAACTATTATGACAAATGGTTGGTCGGTTTTAAAGAAACAAAAGGTGGAAGACGATTTGCATTAGAAGGTGGTATGCCCGATGTTCTAAACCAAAATATTTTATTCTTAGGAGCTGGCGCAGGATTTGTTAGTAAAACGACACATTATCAATTAAAAAGTCGAGAACAGGCGAAAAGAGATTCTTTTAAAGAGTTAACTAAAAAATTCCGTAGAACTTATGGAAAAATGAAAGAAATACCTTCTAACGTACCTGTTGCTTTAAAAGGGACAACTAACCAAAGTCGTCGTACTTCATACCAGCAAGGTATGTGTAAAATAAGTTTTCAAGAGTTAAATAATGAGGTGTTATAATGAAAGTACTATTTAGTCCAATAGGTAATTCAGATCCATGGAGTAATGATAGAGATGGTGCAATGCTTCATATCGTACGTCATTATCAACCTGATATAGTAGTTTTATTTTTTACTGAAAGTATCTGGGAAGGTAATAAAAATATACCTGGACGTAAAAACTTTGATTGGGAAAGTATTATTTTAAAAGTATCTCCAGGAACAAAAGTAAATATAAAAGTTGATAACATTAAATATGAAAATGATTTTGATAGCTATAAAGACTTATTTCACTTTTATATAAATGAGATAAGAACTGAATATTCCGAGGCAGAAATTTTATTAAATGTTACAAGTGGCACGCCACAAATGGAATCTACTTTATGTTTAGAATACATTTCTAACCCTAATAATATGCAATGTATACAAGTTTCAACGCCTGCGCCTACTGAAGGGCCTAGACGTTCATTTGCGAAACCTGAAACTTTGATTGAAGATTTAAATAAAGTTAATGATAATGAAAAAGTTGCTACTAATAGAAGCAAATCAATTGATATTATAAGTTTTAGAGAAGTTATGGTGCGTTCACAGATAAAAGGTTTAGTAGATAATTATGATTATGAAGGTGCGCTTAATTTAGTAAGTAATCAAAAGTCTTTTCGTAATGGAAAATTATTAAGAAAAAAATTATTAGCTTTAACAAATCAAATTAAAACACATGAAGTCTTTCCAGAAATTAATGTGAAATATAATAATGCAGCTTTAAAAAAATCATTGTTTCATTATTTACTAGTAAATATGAGATATAATCGACTTGATGTGGCTGAAACATTAATTAGAGTGAAGTCTATTGCTGAGTTTATACTTAAAACATATCTTGAAAATCATTGGACTCATTTAATGATTGAAATTGACGGTAAACCATACTTAAATGCTGAAGATAATTTATCTTTTATTTACAAATATAAATTATTATTAGAAAAAAGAAAACAGAATTTAGATACCTCAAGAATTTTAGGTCTTCCAGCATTTATAGATATGCTTAGTATTTTAGAACCTAAGTCTAAATTATTAAAAGAAGTAAAAGCAGTGAATGATATCAATGGATTAAGAAATTCTATAGCTCACAATTTAGAAGTGTTACATCTAGATGAAAATAAAAATTATAAAAAAATTATGTTATCTGTTGAAGCTATAAAAAATATGCTGAATATTTCATTTCCTGAGATAGATGAACAAGACTATAATTACTTTGAAGAAAAAAATAAGGAATTTAAAGAATTATTATGATAAACAAAATTACAGTAGAATTAAACCTACCAAATAGTATTCGTTTTCAATATTTAGGAAGTATTTTACATGGCGTGTTAATGGATTATCTTCCTAATGATATTGCTGATCAACTACATCATGAATTTGCTTATAGTCCATTGAAGCAAAGGATATATCATAAAAACAAAAAAGTAATATGGGAAATTGTTTGTATGTCAGATAGATTATTTAATGAGATAGCCAAGCTATTCACTTCTAAAAATAGGTTGTTTTTAAAATATTACCAAGTTTATATTGAGATTTATTCTTTTAATATTGAGAAGGTAAACGTTCAAAATATTATGAATCAACTCTTGCAAACAGAAGAATTGAATCGTTATGTAAGAATTAATATACAGACACCTATGTCTTTTAAATATCAGAGTAGTTACATGATTTTTCCTGAGGTTAAACGTTTCTTTAGAAGTATTATGATACAATTTGATGCTTTTTTTGAAGAATATAAAATGTACGATAAAGAAACATTAGATTTTTTAGAAAAGAATATCAATATTGTTGACTATAAATTGAAAAGCACACGGTTTAACTTAGAAAAAGTTAAAATTCCTTCATTTACAGGAGAAATAGTGTTTAAAATTAAAGGACCATTACCTTTTCTACAATTAACTCATTTTTTATTGAAGTTTGGTGAATTTTCTGGATCAGGTATGAAAACAAGCTTAGGCATGGGGAAATATAGTATAATATAACTAGAATATAGCTGAAATTTAATTGTCAAAAAATGTGACATTCTGCACTTATAGTACAAGTGATTTGTCACTATTTTTGACAGCAAATTTTATATTTGAACTATTGATTTAATAGGCTTTAAAGAGCTATCTATTCGATAACTACCCCGAAGAAGAGGGGACGAGAACTTTTACTGTGTTTTTCATAATTAATCAATCCTTTAATTCGATAACTACCCCGAAGAAGAGGGGACGAGAACTGCCCACTTAATTAATTCATCTAGTCTCATTTCTTTATTCGATAACTACCCCGAAGAAGAGGAGACGAGAACCATCAACTGACTTTTTAACTGTTTTAGTGAATTCGTCTATTCGATAACTACCCCGAAGAAAAGGGGACGAGAACTTAAAGATCTCAACAATAGCGTCCCATATTTTCTGTATTCGATAAATACCCCGGAGAACAGGGGGCGAAAACCTCATCTTGATGATCCCAATTGGCCTGGTTAAAAAGAAATCGATAACCTTTCGTAGAATAGAGAATAAGTATTAAAAATATATTTGGTTTGATAAAATATTCTGCAAAAAAGGGGACAAAAAAATCAAGATTTAAACTGTAATTCATTATCTTTGAAATTAATTGACATTCAATTTCTAAATAAGCAGAGACAAAAATAACTTTCATACAAATAATTTCTTTGTGATTAAGTTGGAATTAGAAAACTAATACTAAACGAATGGAATGTATATTATTGAGGAATTGGATGCAGTGTGGTGCAATTTCGAGAACTACTACTTAAGAAAATAAACAATAAGAATTAAATCTGAGTCAAGATATAAAAACAAATATTTTTACCATAACTATATTAGTAAATACTTTATTATTTAGTATACGGATGAAAGCGAAGTGACAGCTAGCAATGCTCCAGATATAGGTATTAGTATTATAAAAGAGCAAGATTACCATTTAGAAAATGGAACTTTTTAAAAAAATTGAAGATAAAGTAGATCATTCTGTGAGTTTTTATGTTAATAAGTCTGAACATGAGGATGTAGTATGAATACGGTTTAGTAGAAACTGACGCCGGAGCTGTAGCTAAGATTGACTATCAAAAATTAACTAAAGTATTTGTTGAAGAATAATAACTTTGAAAGTTTTTTAGCAAAATCACTGATAGGGAGAGGCGTATCATAAGTAGGGGAAAAGATATCTATGGATAAATTAAAATTAATAACTGAAATGAGCAATAAAGAAGCTAGAGCATTTTTATTAAAAAGTCAAAGTTACTGTAGTATTGATTTACCTGGATACTTTAATTTTGATTGTATATTAGAAGAAATTAATAATAAATTTGAAAAAATAAATGAGAATAATGTTAAAAATTATGTAAAGATGAACAATTTGAAAGAACAAGACGATATTAACTGTAAAATATATGCAAACAAAGATGGGAATTTTGATTGGCGTCCTTTAGAAATTATAAATCCATATTTATACATTTATTTAGTTAGATATTTGACACGAACGGATGTATGGTATCAATTAGTCAATTGCTTTAATAATAATAAAGTGGAAAGAATTACAGTGGCTAGCATACCAGTAGAGTCTCAGATTAGCACTAAAGATAAGAAAGAACAAATTTATAATTGGTGGGATGAGGTTGAGCAAGAGTCAATAGTATATGCTTTAGATTATAAAAAAATTATACATTTAGACATTAGCAATTGTTATGGATCAATTTATACACACGTTATTTCCTGGGCTATTCATGGTAAAAATCATGCGAAGAACCAAAAAAGAAACAAAAATTTGCTTGGTAATAAAATTGACTATTTAATACAATTAATGCAAAATAACCAGACTAATGGAATTCCTCAAGGAAGTATATTGATGGATTTTGTTGCCGAAATAATTTTAACTTATGCAGATAAATTACTAGAAAACAAAATAGGAGATTATGATATTGATTATAAAATAATTAGATATAGAGATGATTATAGGATATTTGCTAATGATAGCGAAACTATTAATATAGTTACAAAGGCTTTAAACGTTGTTTTAATGACATTAAATTTTAAATTGAATTCTAAGAAAACAGTATACTCAGAAGATATTATTATTTCTTCAATAAAAGAAGATAAAATTTCTTATCAGGATATCATTTCGTCTATCTATACAAAGATTAGTCCAAATGAATTGGTATTTCATTTGAATTTGCCAAAACATTTATTAAAGATACTAATGTTTAGCAAAAGATACCCTAATTCTGGAAGTGTCATGAAAATGTTAAATGAATTCCATGTATATAGATTAGATGATATTAAATTAAATGAACATACTTACAATATACAATGTATAAGTATATTGACGGAAATAATGATGACCAATCTTAAGACCACTCCATTATGTATAGCAATAATAAGTTCGTTTATCAATTCATTTGATATATGTGAAAAACAAAAAATCATAGAAAAAATTATTAAAAAGGTATCTAGTACCCCTAATGTGGATTTAGTCAATATATGGTTACAAAGATTGACAATTAAAGAACTTAACTCTTTGAAATATGACACTAATTTATGTGAATTTGTATGTGGCAACAGAGAGAAAATATTCAATATTTCTTGGATTAAAGGAATTAAAAATCAAGTTGAATTAAAAAATATAATTGATACAGATTATATTGAGAATATGGAAAATATAATAAGCCCCGAAGAGACATCATTGTTTTTATACTAAATGTTAAGAATGTTTTTATTACTTATTTGAAATATATTTTAGCATAAAAGAATTTAGTATAGATATTCAAAGTCAAAAGTTCAATTAATAATATGCAGAAAGGATTATGATATGTCTACTTATAATTACGAAGAAGTTGTAAAAAAATTAGAGTGTGTGGACGAGTATATATTACAAGATAAAATTAAAAGGTTCAGAAATTTAGATATTAGAAATATGAATAACAATGATTTAAACAAAGAGATTTTTAAAACATTATGTGATGGAAAAAAGGTTTTAGTTATATAGTTAATCTAAAGCATTACCCTGCGGGTACAAACTTTTTTAGAGTAAGGGAACTTAATGTTGATAAAGTTGATAAAATAGATCAAATTATGCAAAATCCTCAAGACTTTTGGAATCCTCCAGAAAAGTTAGTAAAAAAGCCTGGGCGATTAAACAAAATTGGGGAATCATTATTATATGTATCTCCGATAGACCCTTATGTTTGTATTAATGAATTAAAAATTAAACCTGGACAATTTTTTTATTGATAAAATATACTGCGGTAGAGGATATAAACGTTAATATAATTGGAGGAGAATATAATTATGAAAAATTAAATATAAAAAGTAGAAAAGCAATATTTATACATGAAATGATTAATAATTTTCTGAAGGAAGAATATAGTAGGGAAGTAGGTGAAGGTACTGAACACTTATACAAAACTTCAGAACTTATTGCAAAAAAATTTCTTTGATTTACCTCCTGAAGTAATTCAAGATGCTTGGGCATATATTTCAACATTTGATAAAAAGTCATATAATGTATGTTTTCGATCTGAAATTGCGAAAAAGAAAATGAATTTGGTTGGAGGTATAATAGCAAAATTAGATGATAAGAATAAAATTAATTGCCTACTTTTTACTCCTGGTTATGATGAGAAATATAATGAGACTATTTTTTATGAGTTAGGTAGTGATTACCAAAAAGAGTTATTCCCTGAAATTAAGAAATATTGAATAATGTATTTTCCAGATAATAGAATTATATAAAGTAGCGATGATAATTTATATCTTTAGTGTTTTTATGCAGAACAGCTTTATACCAATGAAAATATATTCAAAATTACACTATTGAATATATTTCTTTAAATTTATTATGGTTTTAAATATTTCACACAAACAAAAAAGGAGGAAACTAAAATTCCTCCTTAACCTTTATTACTCATACTATAATTCAATTTTAACGTCTTCGTCCATTTGGGCTTCAAATTCATCTAGAAGTGCTCGTGCTTCTGCAATTGATTGTGTGTTCATCAATTGATGGCGAAGTTCGCTAGCGCCTCTTATGCCACGCACATAGATTTTAAAGAATCTACGCAAGCTCTTGAATTGTCTTATTTCATCTTTTTCATATTTGTTAAACAATGATAAATGTAATCTCAACAGGTCTAATAGTTCTTTGCTTGTGTGTTCGCGTGGTTCTTTTTCAAATGCGAATGGATTATGGAAAATGCCTCTACCAATCATGACGCCATCAATGCCATATTTTTCTGCAAGTTCAAGTCCTGTTTTTCTATCGGGAATATCACCGTTAATTGTTAACAATGTATTTGGTGCAATTTCGTCACGTAAATTTTTAATAGCTTCGATTAATTCCCAGTGTGCATCTACTTTACTCATTTCTTTACGTGTACGAAGATGAATAGATAAATTTGCAATGTCTTGTTCTAACACGTGCTTCAACCAATCTTTCCATTCATCGATTTCATAGTAGCCAAGGCGTGTTTTAACACTTACCGGAAGCCCACCTGCTTTAGTTGCTTGAATAATTTCGGCAGCGACGTCAGGTCTTAAGATTAATCCGGAACCTTTACCTTTTTTAGCAACATTTGCTACAGGACATCCCATATTTAAATCAATACCTTTGAAACCCATTTTAGCTAATTGAATACTCGTTTCACGGAACTGTTCTGGCTTATCTCCCCATATATGAGCTACCATCGGCTGTTCATCTTCACTAAAAGTTAAGCGTCCGCGCACACTATGTATGCCTTCAGGATGGCAAAAGCTCTCAGTATTTGTAAATTCAGTGAAAAACACATCCGGTCTAGCTGCTTCACTTACAACATGTCGAAAGACGATATCTGTAACGTCTTCCATTGGCGCCAAAATAAAAAATGGACGTGGTAATTCACTCCAAAAATTTTCTTTCATAATATATTTATACCCTCTTTATAATTAGTATCTCGATTTTTTATGCATGATGATATTACCACAAAAGACGAACTTATACAAAAGGAATTTCAATAGATAAAACCATTTGAAAGGGAAGTCTAAGAGTAGTCTAAAATGAATATTGTGGTAAGTTGATCAATATACAAATCAAGGATTATCACGTTAAATTGTTCATTATTAATGATACACTACTTATTAATATGATTCAGAATTTTCTTTGGCTACTTTTACAGTAAAGTGATTTTTACGTTACCTTTTAACAAAGACAAATTTAGAAAGGTGATATTATGGGAGATTTAAAGCAATCTTTAAAAGGTTTAGGTTGGTGGGATTTGTTTTTTGCAGTACCTATGTTTCTGTTATTCGCGTACTTACCAAACTATAATTTTATAACTATATTTCTTAACATTGTTATCATTATTTTCTTTTCCATAGGCCTGATTTTAACTACGCATATAATGATAGATAAAATTAAGAACAACTCGAAATAATTTATGAATACGAATGTGATTAAACATAAAACTGAAGGGGCGATTACAATGGCGACAGAGCAAGATATAAATGATTTGTTTTTAAATCTAGTGAATTCAAGTGACGTTAAAACTAGAAAGATGATGGGAGAATATATTATTTACTATGATGGTGTTGTTATAGGTGGTTTGTATGATAATAGATTGCTGGTCAAAGCGACTAAAAGTGCACGTCATCAATTGCAAGATAATACATTAGTTTCGCCATATCCAGGTGCTAAGGAAATGATATTAATTCCAGACTTTGCCGAAGCAACAAATCTCACTGATCTATTTAAAATCGTAAAAAATGATTTGAAAAAGTGAAGCGAGGGTGTACACACAATCAATTTAAAATAGTTACGCATAAAAAAGTACTTCGTTAATTAAATTTTGAGGTGCATATTTTTTGTTCTAACTTTTAAAATATAGTCCGAAAGCACTGGTTTCAGAATATATAGCATTGGAAAATTTAATTTTGTATTGTATTAAACTACGCACTCTAAGCCTTCAAACAAGCTCATATTAGTTAAAATTTTAAAGGCTTGACATTCATTCGCCAAAATAGTAAAGTACTTAACAGATAAGCAACTAACTATAGAATTAACTACTTTTAAAATTGAAATTAAAAGGAGTCTTTAAGATGAATAATAGAGATAATCATACGTCTGTACTTGTAGTAGGTGGTAGTTTAGTAGGTTTGTCTACTAGTGCATTTTTATCAAACCAAAATGTGAAAAATATTGTAATTGAACGTCATCCGGGTAGTGCGTTGCATCCTAAAGCGATGGGATTTACTCCTAGAACTATGGAAATATTCGATAAAATTGATATCGCAAAATTGATTCCACAGTCACCATCTAATTTCCGATTAAGAAGAGCTAGAATTGAAAGTTTAGACGGTGAATGGTTTGAGGAAACAGAATGGACACCTGGTGATGTTGATGAAAGTAAAGTTAGTTACTCACCATTTAATGGTGCCGCAATTGCGCAGGATAAATTAGAACCTATCATTATGAATCGTGCTATAGAACTTGGCTCAGACATTAGAATGAACACAGAGCTAGTCTCATTTAGTCAAGATAAATATGGTGTTACTGCAACTGTTAGAAACCGTGAAAATAATGAAGAATACGAAATTACAGCCGACTATCTTGTAGCAGCAGATGGTAATCGTAGTCCAATTCGTGAAAAATTAGGAATTGAACGTGAAGGTGTTGGGGATTTAAGAATTATGCGTAGTGTTCTATTTAAAGCGCCATTAGATGCATATTTAGAATCAGGTGTACGTCAATTTGATATAGATCAAGAAGATTTAAAAGCCTTTTTAACAAGTTATGGTGACAGTCGTTGGGTATTAATGTTTAAAGACGATATTGAGCGAACTGAAAAAGAGATGCATAAAGATATAATTAAAGCTATTGGTCGTAACGATTTAGATATCGAAATTATTACAAGTGGTCGTTGGGAATTAGCTGCTTTAATAGCTAAAACATTTTCAGTAGGTAGAATCTTTTTAGCAGGAGACTCAGCACATACATTGCCACCAACACGAGGAGGTTTCGGTGCAAATACTGGAATCCAAGATGCATATAATTTAGCTTGGAAACTAGCTGCAGTTATATCTAAAAAAGCAACACCAGATTTGTTAGATACGTATGATAAAGAACGTCGACCTGTGGCTAATATGCGACATGATCAAACGTTTGCTCGTCCTGATTACAAATCATATACACAAAATAATTACGACATTGCTGTAATTGACGATGATGCGATAGAGTTTGGTGAATTATATCGCTCTGATGCAATTATTGGAGCAGACGACTCATTGCCATCAGCTTTACGTCTTGATCAATGGAAAGGTCAACCTGGAACACGAGTACCGTATTTAAGTTTTAATAATCAAAAAAAAGAAAGTTCAACACTTGATATCGTTGGTGACAATTGGATTATATTAACAGCAGATAAAGTATGGAAAGGTATTGCCCAGGAAATGGTTGGTCAATTTGAAGCAACGATTGATATTTTCCAAGTAACAAATAAAAATGTAGGTAAGCAAACATTTTGTGATGCATTTGGTATAAGCGAAGAAGGTGCAGTAGTTGTTAGACCAGATGGTGTAATAGCTTGGCGCTCTGAAAATAGACCTGAAGATACAAGAGGTATTTTGAAATCAGCATTAGACAACTTGTTATTTAAAGATAAATAACTACCGAAGTTTTATTTTAAAGAGTAATGTAACAGTGATGCTTGAAAATTACAGTTGATACATTCATATTTAAGTTATACTAAATCAAGCTTCCTTAAATACTTTTGCAAAGGTACTAAGGGAGTTTGTATTATTAATTACGTATTGAAAGGGTCTTAAACTATGACAAATTATGCTGTTCAAACGATACGAGAAATTCAAGAAATTGCTTTAAAAAGTAAAATTGATGCAAATGAAGCGATTCAAGATTTGGGATTATCTGCGCAACAAGGTCGCATTATTAAATATATTTATACACATCAAGATCAGTCTGTGAGTCAAAAAGATTTAGCCGATTACTTTAACGTTTCGACAGCAAGTATTGGTGGCTCTCTAAAAGTGTTAGAAAAACACAATTACATTAAACGTACGAGAAAGCATGAAAATGCGAGACAATACGATATTATTGTCTTGCCATTAGGAGAAAGTATTATTGATGATTTTGACAAAAAAATAAAAGAAAACAATGAAAAATATAAGAGCTTTTTATCAGAAGAAGAGTTTAAGACTTTACATGAGTTACTAGTTAAGATAAAAACACAATTTTAGTACGTGAAAACTATAAATTGGTTTGAGTTATTCAATATATAATCTGCTATATGAGTGCATTATGTAAATGATAAGTGCACCTTATAGCAGCATGGATATCGTTAAGTTTATCTATGTAACTTACAGCTTTGATACTACAGAAGTTCGATCATTTCTTCAATCGTCTCATAATCATTAAATGCCACTAAGCACGACCCGATTGTTTCACACTTTTTTCAAATCTTTAAATAGCATTAATTATGAATGACGTCATCTATAACATTTATTTATCTTATAAAATAGTACAATTACAAAGCACTACAACGGCGACTGGACTCACCTTAAATCATAACGACAACTGCTAAATATTGATTGCAAAACACATCATAAATTGTCATGCTCAACTATTTTGAAAAGCATCATTTCCATATTATCAAATTATTGAGTATCTTAATTTATTGTTATACACAAACAGTATTTTTGTTATCATAGAGTTAATATATATAATAAATTGAATAAGTAACTTTATGAAATTAGAATGATTCAATTCAATCACAATTGTTTGAAAATATAGATGAGCAGGTGAATGATATGTTAATTAGTCTCGTAGTCCCCGTTTTTGCTTTGTTAGTTATTGGTGGTATTATTTGGGCGCTTATAGAAGGTATAGTACATATTTCAAAAAAGAATAAAGCAATTGATAACTTTTTTAACCAAGTTAATAAAGTAAGTGAGACATATAAATTCGCTACTACTTTTTTATTTCTAATCTTGGCTACGGCTGGTATTTCTCAATTTTATCTATATTATATAGTATCAGCGTTTCTTTTTTGGCTTGTCATACTTACCTTTGGTATTGCAGGTATCATTTTTTTAATGCCTTATGGATTATGTTTTCTTCCGTTTTATACGCAAAAAAAGAAAAAACAGACATTTAAAAAATACATGGTTTACACAACGATTGGTTTGTCAATTTGTCTAGGCTTATCTCTAGTTTTGGTTCACACTACGAAAATTTATATGGACGAAGGTGGCGTAAGATACTATTACGGTAGTTTTGTAATGAAACAAGCGGGTGGTTATGCTTATTTAGCTTTAGCAGTACTTTCAACGTTGTTAATTGTTGCAAAAAAAGTTACAAATAAAAATAAAGAAGCCGAAACAGTCGACAATACAATTGAAGGATAATTATGAGAGTGCTCATTCAGGAGTGCTCTTTTTTATGCGTTTATTAAGCAAAAAATAAAGAAGTTTAAGGCGCATTTAAATAGCTACTGAAGTCATTTGAGTAATATAGTTACAGTAAAAAGTTATACATAATATCTTCATCAGCGAAAGACCTATAAAATATAGAGCTTTGATTTAAGTAAGTAAAATTTTAATTCATGTGATATTTATGAATGTTTAGATTGAAGATGATATATACTATTAATAATGGTATTACTTGATACTTAATTACTGAGCAATTTATACATTTTAAAAGGAGTAAAATTGAATAATGAAAAAATTTAACAACTGGATATTAAATGCAATAAGTGGATCTCAAACAGACAAGAATGGAACAACTGAAGAATTAAAAGGGGCAAAATTTATCATTTTATATGCATATTCAATGCTCGTTTTGCTTGCGTTAGTAATTTCTAACATATTCATTCACATTTTGGAGCCTAAACTATCAATCACTACTCAAATCATCATCGTTTTGATTTTAATTGAATCATTAA
The DNA here is from genome assembly GCF_000236925.1 of Staphylococcus argenteus. Classification (NCBI taxonomy): domain Bacteria; kingdom Bacillati; phylum Bacillota; class Bacilli; order Caryophanales; family Staphylococcaceae; genus Staphylococcus; species Staphylococcus argenteus. The sequence continues at coordinate 80,880 of NC_016941.1, forward strand.
TTGGACTACGTTTCTTGAAAATGTACGATGTTAGGCGTGGCAAAGATAAAGAAAATAAGAAAAATAGTAAGGATTTCGTTAAACTAAAATCGATTTTAGTAGCAATTTTATTTACATCATTGGCGCTGACAGCAGGCACTGTAGCTGATATATACGGTATCACTGACTTAGGAAATACTAGAAGTGATTTAATCGTTTGGAGCATAGGTGGTATTATATTTGGCCTCGTATGTTACACAATGGAAGATAAAAAATAAAAGATAAGGAGCTGGCGATTATAAAGCTAGCTCCTTTTTTAACTCATATGTAAAGAACTATCACAAGGTTTTGATTCATACGTTATTAATTTCTATAATAAACTCACTTAAACATCAATTAAATAGTTTTTAAAATTTTATAAATATTTTTATTTTAAAAAGGTGTATAATTTATATATAAAATATAGAAAGAAGTTGATGTTATGAAAAATTGTATTAAGACTTTGTTTTTAAGTATCATTTTGATAGTGGCGAGTAGTTTATGCCATTCTGCACAAGCGTCAGATTCGTTGAGTAAAAGTCCGGAAAATTGGATGAGTAAACTTGATGATAGCAAACATTTAACTGAGATTAATATACCGGGTTCACATGATAGTGGTTCATTCACTTTAAAGGATCCAGTAAAATCAGTTTGGGCAAAGACTCAAGATAAAGATTATCTTACGCAAATGAAATCTGGGATTAGATTTTTTGATATTAGAGGTAGAGCAAGTGCTAATAATATCATTTCAGTACATCATGGCATGGTTTATTTGCATCATGAATTAGGAAAATTTCTTGATGATGCTAAATATTATTTGAGTGCCTATCCAAACGAAACAATTGTGATGTCTATGAAAAAGGACTATGGTAGCGATTCTAAAGTTACAAAGACATTTGAAGAGATTTTTAGAGAGTATTATTTTAATAATCCGCAATATCAGAATCTTTTTTACACAGGAAATAGCGCGAATCCTACTTTAAAAGAGACGAAAGGTAAAATTGTCCTATTCAATAGAATGGGTGGCACATACATAAATAGTGGTTATGGTGCTGACACGTCAGGCATTCAATGGGCAGATAACGCGACATTTGAAACGAAAATTAATAATGGCAGCTTAAATTTACAAGTACAAGATGAGTACAAAGATTACTATGATAAAAAAGTTGAAGCTGTTAAAAATTTATTGGCTAAAGCTAAAACGGATAGTAACAAAGACAATGTATATGTGAATTTCTTGCGTGTGGCGTCTGGAGGTAGTGCATTTAATAGTACTTACAATTATGCGTCACATATAAATCCTGAAATTGCAAAAACGATTAAAGCAAACGGGAAAGCTAGAACGGGTTGGTTAATTGTTGACTATGCAGGATATCCGTGGCCTGGATATGATGATATCGTAAGCGAAATTATAGATAGTAATAAATAAGAACTCAATCATGACATTAAGACGAGTATGAAAATAGTTAGATTCTAATTATTTTCACTACTCGTTTTTATTTTAAAAATAAGTAATAATTCAACAATATTATAAATTCAACAGATTGTTTGTGAATTTTTTGATAATATTAAAGTGAAAAAGTGTTATAAATTGATATTAATATGTAATTTATAAAAGTAAATCATTTAAAAAAGAAGAGAGTTGTAAGGTGATGAAACGTTTAAATAAATTAGTGTTAGGTATTAGTTTCTTATTTTTAGTCATTAGTATTACTGCTGGTTGCGGTATGGGTAAAGAAGCGGAAGTTAAGAAAAGCTTTGAAAAAACATTGAGTATGTACCCTATTAAAAATCTAGAGGATTTATACGATAAGGAAGGCTATCGTGATGATCAGTTTGATAAAAATGATAAAGGGACGTGGATTGTTAATTCGGAAATGGTTGTTCAACCTAATAATGAAGATATGGTAGCTAAAGGCATGGTTCTATATATGAATAGAAATACAAGAACAACAAATGGTTATTACTATGTCGATGTGACTAAGGACGAGGATGAAGGAAAACCGCATGACAATGAAAAAAGATATCCAGTTAAAATGGTCGACAATAAAATCATTCCAACAAAAGAAATTAAAGATGAAAAAATAAAAAAAGAAATCGAAAACTTTAAGTTCTTTGTTCAATATGGAAACTTTAAAGATTTATCGAAGTACAAAGATGGCGACATTTCATATAATCCAGAGGTACCGAGTTACTCAGCCAAATATCAATTAACTAATGATGACTATAATGTAAAGCAATTACGTAAAAGATATGACATACCAACAAATAAAGCACCGAAGTTGTTGTTGAAAGGTACAGGGAATTTAAAAGGTTCATCAGTTGGATATAAAGACATTGAATTTACGTTTGTAGAGAAAAAAGAAGAAAACATATACTTTAGTGATAGCTTAGGATTTAAACCAAATGGAGGTAAATAATCATGACTCGATCAAAATATGAAATCAATCCAGGAAAGACAATAAAAGAATAGGATTGTGAAATTATGAAACGATTAAATAAATTAGTGTTAGGTATTAGTCTTCTGTTTTTAATCATCAGTATCGTTGCTGGTTGTGGTACAGGTAAAGAAGCGGAAATTAAGAAGAGTTTTGAAAAGACATTGAGTATGTATCCAATTAAAAATCTTGAGGATTTATACGATAAGGAAGGCTATCGTGATGATCAGTTTGATAAAAAGGATAAAGGGACATGGGTTGTTAATTCGGAAATGGCGACTCAAAATAAGGGAGAAGCTTTAAAAATTAAAGGTATGGTCTTGTATATGAATAGAAATACCAAAACAACAAAAGGATATTATTATGTAAATGCAATAAAGAATGATAAAGACGGAAGACCCCAAGAGAATGAAAAAAGGTACCCAGTTAAAATGGTTGATAATAAAGTTATTCCAACAAAAGAAATTAAAGATGAAAACATAAAAATAGAAATCGAAAACTTTAAGTTCTTTGTTCAATATGGAAACTTTAAAGATTTGTCGAAGTACAAAGGTGGAGATGTTTCATATAATCCAGAGGTGCCAAGTTATTCAGCAAAATATCAATTAACTAATGATGAATATAATGTAAAACAATTACGCAAAAGATATGATATACCGACGAATAAAGCTCCAAAGATATTGTTAAAAGGTTCAGGGAATTTAAAAGGTTCATCAGTTGGATATAAAAATATAGAATTTACTTTTGTAGAGGAAAAAGGTAAAAATATATACTTTAGTGATAGCTTAGATTATAAAAAAAGTGAAGAAGTATAATTATGGCTAAACCAGAATATGAAATTGATTCTGAAAAAAGAGAGTGATGAAATGATAAAACGTATAAATAAATTAGTATTAGGCATTAGTTTCTTATTTTTAACAATTTTTATTGGAGGTTGTGGCATAGGTAAAGAAGCGGAAATTAAGAAAAGTTTTGAAAAGACATTGAGTATGTACCCTATTAAAAATCTAGAGGATTTATACGATAAGGAAGGCTATCGTGATGATCAGTTTGATAAAAAGGATAAAGGGACATGGACTATTAGTTCTGAAATGGCAAATCAGAAAAAGGGAGAAGCCTTAAATATAAAAGGAATGGTTTTGAAGATAAATAGAAATACAAGAAGTGCAAAAGGATTTTACTATGTTAATGCAATAAAGAAGGATGAAGATGGCAGACCTAAGGATAATCAAATAGAATATCCTGTTAAAATGATTGACAATAAAATCATTCCAACAAAAGAAATCAAAGATGAAAAAATAAAAAAAGAAATTGAAAACTTTAAGTTTTTCGCGCAGTATGGCAATTTTAAAGATTTGACGAAGTATAAAGATGGAGATATTTCATATAATCCAGAAGCCCCGATTTATTCAGCAAAATATCAACTAACCAATGATGATTATAATGTAAAGCAATTACGTAAAAGATATGATATACCAACGAATAAAGCTCCAAAGTTATTGTTAAAAGGTTCAGGAAATTTAGATGGTTCATCAGTTGGATACAAAAAAATTGAATTTACTTTTGTGGAGAAAAAAGGGGAAAATATATACTTTACAGCTAACCTACATTTTAAACCGAGTAATGATGAATAATCGCGACTAATAAAGAGTATGAAATCGATTCAAGGAAACAAAATAAAAAGAAGAGAGTTGTAAGGTGATGAAACGTTTAAATAAATTAGTGTTAGGTATTAGTTTCTTATTTTTAACAATTTTTATTGGAGGTTGTGGCATAGGTAAAGAAGCGGAAATTAAGAAAAGTTTTGAAAAGACAATGAGTATGTATCCGATTAAAAATCTAGAGGATTTATACGATAAAGAAGGTTATCGTGATGATCAATTTGATAAAAAAGATAAGGGAACATGGATTATCAATTCTCAAATGGCAATTCAAAATAAAGGAGAACCTATGAAATCAAAAGGTATGGTTCTGTATATGAATAGAAATACAAGAACAACAAATGGCTATTATTATGTTAATGTGATTAAGGGCGAGGATAAAGGTAAACATCAAGACAACGAAAAAAGATACCCTGTTAAAATGGTTGACAATAAAATAATCCCTACTAAAGAAATTAATGAGGAAAACATAAAAAAAGAAATCGAAAACTTTAAGTTTTTTGTTCAATATGGAAACTTTAAAGATTTGGAAAATTATAAAGACGGAGACATTTCATATAATCCAGAGGTGCCGAGTTATTCGGCTAAATATCAATTAACTAATGATGATTATAATGTAAAACAATTACGTAAAAGATATGACATACCAACAAATAAAGCGCCGAAGTTGTTGTTGAAAGGTACAGGGAATTTAAAAGGTTCATCAGTTGGATATAAAGACATTGAATTTACGTTTGTAGAGAATAAAAGTGAAAACATTTACTTTAGTGATGGGTTAATTTTTAAACCAAGTGAGGATAAATAATCATGACTCGATCAAAATATGAAATCGATCCCGGTAAAAGAGAGTGATGAAATTATGAAACGATTAAACAAATTAGTGTTAGGTATCAGTTTTTTGATATTAGTCATTAGTATTACTGCTGGTTGTAGCATGGGCAAAGAGGCGGAAATTAAGAAAAGTTTTGAAAAGACATTGAGTATGTATCCGATTAAAAATCTAGAGGATTTATACGATAAAGAAGGCTATCGTGATGATCAGTTTGATAAAAATGATAAAGGCACATGGATTATTAATTCTGAAATGGTTATTCAACCTAAAGGGGAACGTATGAAATCAAAAGGTATGGTTCTATATATGAATAGAAACACTAAGACTACAACCGGGAAGTATATAGTGAGTGAAACACTTCATGATGAAGATGGTAGACCTAAGAGTAAAGATAAAGAATATCCCGTTAAAATGGTTGGCAATAAAATCATTCCTACTAAAGATATCAAAGATGAAAAAATAAAAAAGGAAATCGAAAATTTTAAGTTTTTCGTTCAATATGGCAATTTTAAAGATTTATCGAAGTACAAAGGTGGTGATATATCTTACAATCCAGAGGTGCCGAGTTATTCAGCCAAATATCAATTAACTAATGATGATTATAATGTAAAACAATTACATAAAAGATATGATATACCAACAAAAAAAGCGCCGAAGCTATTGTTGAAAGGTACAGGGAATTTAAAAGGTTCATCAGTTGGATATAAAGACATTGAATTTACTTTTGTAGAGAAAAAAGGTGAAAATATATACTTTACTGATAGTCTACATCTTGAACCGAGCGAGGATAAATAACCTCACTGCCTCCCACACGACTCAATACGAATTTCAAATATGTTGCTATAAAATAATGTAAAATAAACGTATTCATATTACTGAATTGAGGGATAGTATGCAACGTGATTATTTAATTCGAGTAGAAACTGAAAGTATGTCAGATTTCAAAAGGCTCAATGGTTTAATGATTGGTTTTGTTATTAAAGGTGAGGCACATATTTATGATGAAAATAATATGACGCAATGCGCCAGTGGCGACATTTTCATCATTAACCACCGCGACTTGTATCGATTTCAACTTCAACAAGATGGCATCATATGTTATATCCATTTCCAAATGAAATATTTAGCAGACAAGTTTGATGATGCGCATTGTCTATATTTTCACTTAACAGATGCGACCACAACAAAGAATATACATCAACTGAGGAATATAATGGCAAGACTGGTTTCAACACATATTCGACATAATGAGTTGTCTAAATTGACTGAGCAACAACTTGTGATTCAATTACTTATGCATATGATTCATTATGTCCCGCGTACATATCATTCGAACCAAAGTATCTTAAATGATAATAAAGTGAATCAAGTATGCGACTATATTGAACTGCATTTTCATGAAGATTTAAGTCTTACTGAATTGAGCGAATATGTAGGGTGGTCAGAGAGCCATCTGTCTAAAAAGTTTACTGAATCGCTAGGTGTAGGATTCCAGCATTTCTTAAATACGACACGAATTGAGCATGCGAAACTCGATTTGACATACACGGATGAAACGATTACTGATATTGCATTGCAAAATGGCTTTTCAAGTGCAGCGAGCTTTGCGAGAACATTTAAACACTATACGCATCAAACGCCTAAACAATATCGAGGTGATCGCCCACCAATTAAAACAAACCAGCAATCAACACAACATGGCTATCACGACCGTGAATTGATATTACTTTTAAATGACTACATTGAAGAAATGAATCATTTTATTGAAGATATTGAAAAGGTGAACTATAAAGAGATTGCTTTACAACCAACTAATCAACAACTAAATCAATTTAATCATATCATTCAAGTGGGCTATTTGAGGAATTTGCTCAATACACAGTACCAATCACAGTTGCTTACATGTCATCATGATTTTCATGTCAATGAAGTATTAGCCTATGATGTGATGCCATATATCATGCAAAAGCTCAATGCGCCATTCACGTATGATGCAGAAATTTCGAATATATTTTATGATATCGATTTATGTTTAGACTTTTTACTAGATCATAATTTTAGTCTGACTATGCATTTAAATCAGTATGATTCACGTGATTATATCGATGCATTTAAAGTATTTATCCATCATGTTGCTCTGCATGTCAGTCATAGAAAAGATTTGAAGTTCAACTTGTATGTAACGACATTGCATACTTCTTTGATTGAAATGATTGATTATTTTAAAGCATTATTCCCAAATGGTGGCTTGTACGTTCACTTAGATCAAACAGCCCAAAGACATTTACCATTGTTGAAACGACTTGAGCCACACATCGACCATTTTGTATTTGATGCCAATTCAAATGATGCTGTTGATTTTAATAAAATGAATGATGATGAATTTAAAACCGCAAGTCAAATAATCATTAATAAAACGAATTACCTTATCGATTTAATGCATCGTCATAACCTAAAGCGCCCACTCATTTTACTCAATTGGAATACATTGACGGGTGATACATTTATTACAAACGGCGAATATTTTAGAGGTGGAATCATCATTGAGCAATTATTAAAGTTAAGCTCAAAGGTAGAAGGTATAGGGTATTGGTTGAATTATGATTTGCACGTCAGTCATTGTAAAAATGAACGCGATTATATGAATTCAATTGAACTGTTTCATCAATATAATGGAAAACGGCCGGTCTATTTCACGGCATTGTTATTTAATAAATTAACAAGCAATATTTTGTATTCTGATGATACATGTATTGTCACGGGAACTGATTCAAATTTTCAAATATTGTTATATGACGCTAAACATTTCAATCCATACTTAGCATTGGACAATCAAATGAATATGCGTGCGACGGAAATGATTCATTTGAACATAAATGCCCTAGAAGACGGTATGTATAAGATTAAACATTTTACCTTAGATAAAGAAAATGGTGCGTTATTTAATCTTTGGCGAAAACATCATACAATACATGGCATGGACAAGGATTCTATAGATTACGTTAATCGAATGAGTTTTCCAAAATTAGAAGTGTACGATATAGATGTTACAGATACGCTGGCATTAAATATTAAAATGATTACAAATGGAATTCATTTAATTGAAGTAAAACGTTACCCATGTTCATAAAATGATCACAAATCACAAATTACGTTATACATAATTTGTGATTTTTCACATTCAAAGTCAAAATTGCAAAAAATTAATGGTTAACATCTCTGTTGTTGGCAATATAAATAATGATTAATCATTTATGATGTAACTAAGGAGATGAAGGATATGAAGGATATGAATCAACAATTAATTGAAACTTTAAAAGCAAAAGAAGACAAAATGATTGAGATCAGACGTTATTTACATCAGCATCCAGAATTATCTTTTCATGAAGATGAAACGGCGAAATACATCGCTGAATTTTACAAAGGTAAAGATGTGGAAGTAGAAACGAATGTCGGACCGCGTGGGATTAAAGTAACGATTGATTCAGGGAAACCTGGTAAAACATTAGCAATCCGTGCAGACTTTGATGCCTTACCTATTACTGAAGATACAGGCTTATCTTTTGCATCACAAAATAAAGGTGTTATGCATGCTTGCGGTCACGATGCACATACAGCTTACATGCTTGTATTAGCAGAGACACTTGCTGAAATGAAAGATAGTTTTACAGGAAAAGTCGTTGTGATACATCAACCAGCTGAAGAAGTACCACCGGGTGGTGCTAAAGCAATGATTGAAAATGGTGTATTAGACGGTGTTGATCATGTATTAGGTGTACACGTCATGAGCACGATGAAAACAGGTAATGTATATTACAGACCGGGCTATGTTCAAACAGGACGTGCATTCTTCAAATTAAAAGTTCAAGGTAAAGGTGGCCATGGTTCATCACCACATATGGCAAATGATGCCATTGTTGCAGGTAGCTACTTCGTCACAGCGTTACAAACAGTTGTATCTAGACGACTAAGCCCATTTGAAACAGGAGTTGTCACAATCGGTTCATTTGACGGTAAAGGTCAATTCAATGTCATTAAAGATATTGTTGAAATTGAGGGCGATGTACGTGGTTTAACAGATGCTACAAAAGCAACAATTGAAAAAGAAATTAAACGTTTATCAAAAGGATTAGAAGCATTGTATGGTGTAACTTGCACATTAGAATATAACGATGATTATCCTGCATTATATAATGATCCAGAATTCACTGAGTACGTAGCTAACACATTAAAAGAAGCAAATCTTGATTTTGGCATTGAAATGTGTGAACCACAACCACCTTCAGAAGACTTTGCATACTATGCTAAGGAACGACCAAGTGCCTTTATTTATACAGGTGCAGCTGTGGAAGATGGTGAAATTTACCCACATCATCATCCTAAATTTAACATTTCAGAAAAATCATTACTTATTTCGGCAGAAGCTGTAGGGACAGTTGTTTTAGATTACCTTAAAGGAGATAACTAACATGAATGAAACATATCGCGGGGGCAACAAGTTAATTTTAGGTATTGTATTGGGTGTTATTACATTTTGGTTGTTTGCACAATCACTTGTTAATGTTGTACCAAACTTACAACAAAGTTTTGGTGCAGACATGGGGACAATTAGTATTGCGGTCAGTCTAACTGCACTATTTTCAGGTATGTTTGTTGTTGGGGCAGGCGGACTAGCAGATAAAATTGGGCGCGTGAAAATGACGAATATCGGCTTATTATTAAGTATTATTGGTTCAGCCTTAATTATTATTACGAATTTACCGGCATTATTAATTTTAGGTCGTATTATACAAGGTGTATCAGCAGCATGTATAATGCCTTCCACATTAGCTATTATGAAAACATATTATCAAGGGGCAGAGCGTCAACGTGCCTTAAGTTATTGGTCTATCGGTTCTTGGGGCGGTAGTGGTATCTGTTCACTCTTCGGTGGGGCAGTTGCGACAACTATGGGGTGGAGATGGATTTTCATCTTCTCAATTATCGTTGCCATTGTTTCAATGTTACTCATCAAAGGGACACCTGAAACGAAATCAGAAGTTACCAATACACATAAGTTTGACGTTGTTGGATTAATCGTTCTAGTAGTTATGTTACTAAGTTTAAACGTTGTCATTACTAAAGGCGCGGCACTTGGTTATACGTCACTATGGTTCTTTGGTTTAATTGCAGTCGTTGTTGTAGCATTCTTTATGTTCTTAAAAGTTGAGAAAAAAGTAGACAATCCGCTTATTGATTTTAAATTATTTGAAAATAAACCGTATACAGGTGCAACGATTTCTAACTTCTTATTAAATGGTGTCGCAGGTACATTAATTGTAGCGAATACATTTGTACAACAAGGTTTAGGTTATACAGCATTGCAGGCTGGATACTTATCAATTACTTATTTAATCATGGTGTTATTGATGATTCGTGTTGGTGAAAAATTATTACAAAGAATGGGTTCTAAGCGACCAATGTTATTAGGTACATTCATTGTAGTCATTGGTATTGCGCTTATTTCATTAGTATTTTTACCAGGTATCTTTTATGTTATCAGTTGTGTTGTAGGATATTTATGTTTCGGACTAGGTTTAGGTATTTATGCAACACCTTCTACAGATACTGCCATTTCAAATGCACCTTTAGATAAAGTAGGTGTTGCATCAGGTATTTATAAAATGGCTTCATCACTTGGTGGCGCATTCGGTGTCGCAATTAGTGGTGCAGTATATGCTGGTGCAGTTGCTGCTACGAGCATTCATACAGGTGCGATGATTGCACTTTGGGTTAACGTATTAATGGGTATCATTGCATTTATCGCAATCTTATTTGCGATTCCAAATGATGATAAGCGCTTAAAAGACGCGAAATAATAATGTTGACACGCCCAGTATTTTGGTGAATATTTAAATGAAAATAAAGCAAATTAAATGAGGAAATGTATAGAGCAGTTCATATAGATAAATCTATGATTAGATTTGCACTAATATAAGCGAAAATAAAAACCATCCACCCAAACTTTAGATAAGTCAGGTGGGTGGTTTTATTGCGTTGTTCTAAAAATTTGGACACTTATGTGGAACTAAATCTAATATGAAGTTTATAGCAATATGCTTCAATTAGGGCAATACGTAAAAGTGTATATTGAATAATTGGGGGTCAGACTCCGAGAACAGTGTCCGTCATGCTTACCGCATACTAGTAAAATATTGTTATAACAATGATTATAGCCGATTTGAGATAATGAATTTCGCTAAACAAAAAAGCCAATCCATGAATATTGGATTGGCTTTTACATGCATCTGAATCTCTAATTTTATAAAAAATATGAATATAAATAAGACAGTAAAATTAAATTTCAGTTGTTGCAATTTCTTCGTCTGTTGGAACATCATCGTTAAGACCGACAAGTGCTTCAGAAACATTTCGTGAATGATAACCGATACGTTCAAGAACACCAATCATATCGATATATAGTAATCCACCTTTTGTTGTACATTCACCACGGTTAAGACGTTTAATATGGCCTTTACGTAATTTATGTTCAATATTAAATGATTCTCTACTACGTTCTACAATTTCATCTTTTTTCGTTTTGTCATAAACATCTAACATATCGATTGCTTTATCAAATGACTCAGCAACATGGTTGAATAATTTATCCATACCGCGTTGTGCATCTTCTGTAATTCGAATATCTTCATCATGTTGTCGTTTTAATTGAGCGACATACTCTTCTGTTAGCTCTGCTACTTTTAAAATAGAGCGATTGACATCAAACATAACTGCTAAACGCTCAACGTCTGCCTTCGTAATGGCTTTTGTAGAAATTCTAACTAAATAATTACGAATGCTGTCATTAATTGTTTCAACGGCTTGATGCTTTTGTTCGAGCTTCTTGATCAATTTTTTATCGTCTTTTGTAATTTCGCGAATGTCTTCAAACATTGATAAGACAATCTGACCCACATTTTGTAATTCTTTTTGAGTTTCTTGTAATGCAACACCAGGTGCGTGATAAACAAGATCTTTGTTTAAGTGCTGAGGTTTATAGTCATCAGCAATATCTTTTCCTGGGACAAGCTTTGTAACTATCCATGCTAAACCTGCTACAAATGGTAATTGAATCAAAGTATTTGTTATGTTGAAGATACCATGTGATACTGCAATCGTCATCGCTGGTTTTAAGTGCCATACATCTTGTAACAAACTAATCAAATGAATCACAACTGGCAAGAAAATTGTGAAGATAATTACTCCGATTAAGTTAAAGATGACGTGTACAAGCGCCGCACGTTTTGCAGCGATTGAGCCGGCTAAACTAGCTAAGATAGCTGTAATCGTTGTACCAATATTATCTCCTAGTAACACAGGGATTGCTGCATTTAAACTAATTAAATCTTGTTGATAAAATTCTTGCAAAATACCAATCGTCGCACTTGAACTTTGAACTAGTGCTGTTAACCCTGCGCCGACAATGACAGCAAGTATTGGATTTGATGACATATCAAGCATTAATTGCTTAAATCCATCTAATGATGCTAAAGGTTTAACGGCATCACCCATAAATTCTAGACCGAAGAATAGAGAACCGAAACCGAATAGTATACGCCCAATGTTATTGATTTTAGAGCGTTTAAAGAAAAAGATTAAAAATGCACCTAATGCTAAAATTGGCATTGCATATTCGCCTAAATCTATACCAATAATAAATGCAGTTACCGTGGTACCGATATTTGCACCCATTATCACGCCAATGGCCTGTTTTAAAGTCATAAATCCAGCTGTGACAAGTCCGATTGTGATAACTGTCGTGCCTGAACTACTTTGTATTAAAATAGTTACAACGATACCTGCAATAACACCTAATACTGGATTTGATGTAAATTTGTTTAAAATATCTCGTAGTCTGTCTCCTGCTGATGCTTGAAGTCCGTCTCCCATGATTTTTAAGCCGTATAGGAAAATACCTAGACCACCTAAAAAGGAGAAAATGACTTCTGTAACCGACATTTCCATTATTTCACCTCAAATAAGCTTTATATGTCGATTATCGCTTATAATTGTAAATTTAATGTTAAGATTAGGTAAAATTATTTAACAATATATGTTATTTGTATATGACTTGTAAAATATCGCCACTTATTATGTAAATTTTCAGTGTGAAATGGCAAGTTTGCAATCACTTGTTTAATAAAATGATGCAATCAATCATGCAATTATGTTTCATCAAAAAAATCATGTGAGTGGGATAAAGAAATAAAGTTTGTGAACATATCATTTCTATCCCACTCCATGATTTGAAATCACCATATAGACTTATTTAATGTGCCTCGTTATAATAATTTGTGTTCTTTTAATAAAGTCTCAATGTACGTACCTTTTACTTTTTTAAGGAATCCTGCTAATGCGAGTTTTTGCATTTTCGAATCTTTAGTAATCTCGCGTAAATCTTGATGGTCATTCAGTTCGTATACGGCATCCATTAAGACGCGAAGATCAAATGGACTATTGATGACTTCTGGAATGCCACGATCGATATTTAATAATTGATAAACAGCTTCCATTGCAGTACGAACAGAATATTCTGTTGTAAATACAGTGTCACGTTCTGTTTCTGCAAAGTTACCAATAAATGCTAAGTTCTGCGATTGATGTGGGACGACTAAAGGTCTGTCGCCGATAGCACGCGTCATGAAATAAGAGGTAATATATGGCATATAAACAGGAATCGTATTAGATGCATGTTTTGCCAAGTCTTCAATTTTGTCAGTTGGTACACCTAAGTGATACAGCCATTCTTGACATATTTCATTACCACTACATTCTGTGATTGGCTTTTTAATATAATCGCCGTTTACATCTGAATATAAGGCATAAATCCATGTAGATATTTCATTTTCAGGTTGTTCTTTAAATTGTTGCTGACGATTGATTGTAAAACTGATTTGCCATGCAGAATCATTGATTGTAATAATACCGCCAGTAACCGTTTTGCCTGCAAGTGGGTCACGTTTACAAATACTTTCTATAATACCGATAATCTCTTTATTGTTTGTTGTCGATGTTGCTGAAACAAACCAACTTTTTTGAGGAATATTTTGGCAAAACTTATCAGGATTACCAAATTCAGGACTTTGTCGTGCTAAATTTTTCCATAGTGTCCAACTACCACCTAATTCGTCAGTTGGTGGCGCTGGTGTATCATTATCACCATACGTAGAGCTTTCCGTAATACTACCGTTTGTCACAAAGACAAGATCGTTTGCACTAAGTTTAATTGATTCTGCATTACCATTACGGTGAATTAATATTTCTCGGGCAATTTTTTGACTTGTCGTAACATCTACTTTGATGTCTTCAACTTTTACATCGTATTCAAATTGAACGCCATGTGATTTTAAATATTCAACCATAGGTAATACTAAAGATTCATACTGATTATATTTAGTGAATTTTAAAGCTGAAAAGTCTGCGAGACCACCAATATGATGAACGAATCGCATTAGATAGCGACGCATCTCCATAGCAGAGTGCCACGGTTCAAATGCAAACATTGTTTTCCAGTAAATCCAAAAATTTGACTTAAAGAAGTCATTAGAAAATACATCTGTGATTTTGACATCGTCTAAATCTTCTTCATTCATTAAGCATAAGTCTAAAATTTCTTTAATCGCTTTTTTGGTCAAAGTGAAGTCTCCATCTGTGACTAAACGTTGACCCTGTTTCTCAATAACGCGACAGCGAGAATAGTTAGGGTCTTATTTGTTTAGCCAATAGAATTCATCCAATACAGACGCGTTATCGATTTCTAAAGAAGGGATAGATCTGAATAAATCCCACAAACATTCAAAGTGGTTCTCCATTTCACGACCACCTCGGACAACATAGCCTTTTAAAGGCATATTTTCACCATCAAGACTACCGCCTGCTTTAGGTAACTCTTCTAAAATATGAATCTTCGAACCTTCCATCTGACCATCCCTTATTAAAAAACAAGCTGCAGCAAGTGAAGCTAACCCAGACCCGATTAAGTAAGCAGATTTGTTTTCTACATTTTCAGGTTTTTTAGGGCGCGCAAATGCTTCATAATTTCCATAACTGTAATACATATCCACCAAGTCCTTTCGTATTAGAATACACTCAGACTATACCCCTTTGTGAATTGCAAATATTAGTATTTATATTGGTAAATATGACGAAATTAGATCATTTTTATATTTTTTATTTTTAAAATTTTATCACTCGAATGTTTTTGGATTCTGAGGTGCGGGAATTGGAATAATTATGCATTTTGAAAGAAGTTACTTAAACTAACGCCTAGTAGAGTGATAAGTCCACCTATAATAGCAAGGGTTGTTGGTAGCTCGTCTAATAATAGATAAGATAATAATAAAGAAACAATAGGTGTTAAATAAAGAGACATTGTTGCATCAGAGACACCAACTGACTTCACGATATAAGCAAGCAAAATGTATGGAATTATAGTAGGGAATATAGCTAAATAAAGTACCGATACTATTGATGTAAAAGTGGCGCCGTGTATATCGTTGATGATTTCAGGAATAAAAATAAGCATAAATGGTGAGCTTGCCATTATTGTATATAGTGTGAAAGCGATGAAGCCGTATTTTTCTATGTATTTTTTCTGGAAAGTAAAATACAAACTTTCACTAAAAGATGCAAGTAAAATAATAAAAACACCTAATACATTAATAGTTGTGTAATCATCTTTACTTATTGAAATAATGGATATTCCTATAAATGCGACGAGTGAACTTAACCAATTCCATTTTGAAAATTGCTCTTTTAAAAATATATAAGCTAAAGCACTAGAAAAAATAGGTGTTGTAGAGACTAGAATTCCAGATATACCTGCACTAATTAAAGTTTCACCAAAATTTAAAGCTGTGTGATAAATCACAAATCCACAAAATCCTAAAATAAAAATAACAGGGATATCTCTTAGTTCAGGGGTAGGCAATTTCTTTATAATTACGAACGGCAAGAGAATTATTGTTGCTAAAATTAAACGAAATGCCGACAATGATTCTGCACTAAAATCATTTAACGCAATCTTTATCATTGGAAATGCAGATCCCCACAAGATGATAGTAAATAAATATGATAGAAAAGTAGTGTCTCGAAGCTTATTCATTAATATCATCACTCCTTTAATTATGTATTCCTATATTAAAAAATATGATTTAAAATGAGTACAACCAATTTTGAATGGATTTACCTATCCAATTTTAAAAGGGAGGGAGAAGATGGCGAAATATAAAGATATTGCTAGTGACATCAGAGATAAAATAATCGCAGGGGATTGGTTTTATGGAATGAAGATACCTTCACAGAGGCAGTTGGCGATACAGTACAACGTAAATAGAGTAACGATTATTAAAAGTATTGAGTTATTAGAAGCTGAAGGATTTATCTATACTAAAGTGGGGAGTGGAACATATGTTAATGACTATTTGAACGAAGCACATATTACAAATAAGTGGTCTGAAATGATGTTATGGTCTTCTCGACAAAGAAGTCATTATACTGTGCAATTAATTAATAAAATTGAGACAGATGATTCGTATATACATATAAGTAAAGGTGAATTGGGTATATCGTTAATGCCTCATATTCAATTAAAAAAAGCCATGTCTAATACAGCAAGTCATATTGAAGACTTATCATTTGGTTATAATAATGGCTATGGTTATATCAAGCTGAGAGATATCATCGCTGAACGATTGTCAAAGCAAGGTATAAATGTAGGTAGAGAAAATGTAATGATTACTTCAGGAGCTTTACATGCCATTCAACTTTTATCTATTGGATTTTTAGGTCAAGATACCATAATAATTTCAAATACACCATCATATATTCACTCTACAAATGTTTTTGAGCAATTGAATTTTAGACATATTGATGTTCCTTATAATCAAATTAATGAAATTAATACCATTATTGATAGATTTATTAATTTTAAAAATAAAGCGATTTATATAGAGCCTAGGTTTAATAACCCGACAGGTCGTTCTTTAACGAATGAGCAAAAGCAAAATATAATTACTTATAGCGAAAGACATAATATTCCTATCATTGAAGATGATATCTTTAGAGATATTTTCTTTAGCGATCCAACTCCTTCTATCAAAACTTATGATAAATTGGGAAAAGTTATACATATAAGCAGTTTTTCAAAAACGATTGCACCAGCAATAAGAATAGGTTGGATTGTTGCTTCTGAAAAAATAATAGAGCAATTGGCAGATGTAAGAATGCAAATTGACTATGGATCCAGTATTTTGTCACAAATGGTTGTATATGAGATGTTGAAAAATAAGTCTTATGATAAACACTTAGTAAAGTTAAGGTATGTTTTAAAAGATAAACGAGACTTTATGTTAAACATCCTCAATAATTTATTTAAGGATATAGCACATTGGGAAGTTCCAAGTGGAGGTTATTTTGTATGGTTAGTCTTTAAAATAGATATAGATATTAAATGTTTATTCTACGAATTGTTAAGTAAAGAAAAAATATTAATCAATCCGGGTTACATTTATGGTAGTAAAGAAAAGAGTATAAGGCTATCTTTTGCCTTTGAATCAAATGAAAATATTAAGCATGCACTCTATAAAATTTATACATATGTGAAAAATATTTAATTAAAACAATAATTCGAATCATTACTGTGGCATGTTAAACAGGTAAATATAAGCTATGCACATTTAACAAGCGAATATTCCTGACGCAACTATAGTATCATTACATATTGTTTAATCGTTTGGGGTAATGTAATTAAAAGGTAAAATAGGCAGAGTGTTATACATAAAATGTAAAGAAAGAGGCGATAGAATGTCTAAAATCAGGTCTTTTACAATATTAAGTTTACTAATTTACTTAGTTATGATGTGCTATACAGTAATGAACTATTCGAAATTACCATCGAAAGTGCCTATTCACTATAATTTAGCAGGGAACGCAGATGATTTAGCTGATAAATGGGTGTTGCTATTGATTAATGCTGCATTTATAGTGATATGGCTTATATTTTTCATCGCAGGTAGATACTATGAACGATTTGCTAAATGGTCACATTATAATCACACACCACGTGAAATACAGACGATTAAGTTATTTTTAAGTACATTAAACTTGGAAATTATGAGTTATATTTCTATTTTCATGATTTTAGAAATTTGGCAAATACAACACAATCATCAATTGGGTTTATTATGGTTTAACATGATATTTATCATTATCATTGGATTGACACTTGTCGTATTTTGTTTACTCCCTACCATTCATAAAATGAGAGATTCTCAATAAAAATATACGCTGTCATGATGCATTTTTGAAGCGGATGTCGAAGATTAATATAAATAATATCTAGTATTTTTAATTAAAATGATATATTATTTATTGTAGTTAAATATTGTGTATATTTTGTGAACTTTTTGTAAAAATTCGATTGCCTGTCACATATAGGAATGTTACATTTTAAATACGTGATCATCGCAAAATATAAGTTGAAATAGGTTCTAGATTAATCAGGATGATAAATATTTTTAGATAAAGAGAGGGAGTCATTATGACACTACTTACTGTAAATCCATTCGATAATGTTGGATTATCAGCCTTAGTTGCAGCAGTACCTATTATTTTATTTTTACTATGCTTAACCATTTTTAAAATGAAAGGCATTTATGCAGCATTGACAACTTTGGTTGTTACATTGATTGTGGCTTTATTTGTGTTTGAATTACCGGCACGTGTATCAGCAGGCGCAATAACAGAAGGCGTTGTTGCTGGTATTTTCCCAATAGGGTATATCGTTTTAATGGCGGTATGGTTGTATAAAGTTTCTATTAAAACAGGACAATTTTCAATTATTCAAGATAGTATTGCTAGTATTTCAGAAGACCAACGTATCCAACTGTTATTAATTGGATTTTGTTTTAACGCATTTCTAGAAGGTGCAGCAGGCTTCGGTGTGCCGATTGCAATTTGTGCAGTGTTATTAATTCAACTTGGCTTTGAACCATTAAAAGCTGCGATGTTATGCTTAATTGCTAATGGTGCAGCAGGTGCCTTTGGTGCGATAGGTTTACCAGTTAGTATTATTGATACATTTAACTTAAGCGGAGGTGTTACAACATTAGATGTTGCGAGATACTCAGCATTAACACTTCCAATTTTAAACTTTATTATTCCATTTGTTTTAGTATTCGTTATAGATGGCATGAAAGGTATTAAAGAAATTTTACCTGTTATTTTAACAGTGAGTGGTACATATACTGGATTACAATTATTATTAACAATATTCCATGGTCCAGAACTAGCAGACATTATTCCATCACTAGCAACAATGGTGGTGTTAGCATTTGTTTGTCGTAAATTTAAACCGAAAAATATTTTCAGGTTGAAAGAATCAGAGCATAAAATTCAAAAGCGTACACCTAAAGAAATCGTCTTTGCATGGAGTCCGTTCGTCATTTTAACTGCTTTTGTATTAGTATGGAGTGCGCCATTCTTCAAAAAATTATTCCAACCTGG
Organism: Staphylococcus argenteus; assembly: GCF_000236925.1. NCBI lineage: Bacteria > Bacillati > Bacillota > Bacilli > Caryophanales > Staphylococcaceae > Staphylococcus > Staphylococcus argenteus. The sequence goes on from NC_016941.1 coordinate 100,373, forward strand.
TGGTGCGCTTGAAAGTATAGTATTAAAAATGCCAATTCCAAATACTGTGAGTGATTTATCGCCTAAAGGTATTGCGTTGCGTCTCGATTTAATTGGGGCAACTGGGACAGCGATTTTACTGACGGTAATTATTACAATTTTAATTACGAAGTTAAAATGGAAAAGTGCAGGTGCTTTATTGGTCGAAGCATTTAAAGAATTATGGTTACCAATCCTTACAATTTCAGCTATCTTAGCCATTGCTAAAGTAATGACATATGGTGGTTTGACTGTGGCAATTGGACAAGGTATTGCTAAAGCTGGAGCAATCTTCCCATTATTCTCTCCAGTATTAGGTTGGATTGGTGTGTTTATGACTGGTTCAGTTGTAAATAACAATACTTTATTCGCGCCTATCCAAGCGACAGTAGCACAACAAATTTCAACAAGTGGTTCATTACTTGTAGCAGCCAACACTGCAGGTGGTGTAGCAGCGAAACTTATTTCACCACAATCAATTGCCATTGCGACTGCAGCTGTTAAAAAAGTTGGTGAAGAATCTGCATTATTAAAAATGACGTTAAAATACAGTATTATATTTGTTGCATTTATCTGTGTTTGGACGTTTATATTAACGTTAATATTCTAAATATACGTTGTGTGTTTGAATGAATTTAAATAATAAATGAAGAATCGAGCTAGTACGAGATACTATATGTATTTCACTAGTTCGATTTTTTACGTTAGAAAATTCTTGTTGTGTCTTTTGTTATCGCTATATGTTTTTTCGATGGCAGTCAGAAATATGAGATTAATAAAAAATCAAAAAAATGCACTTAGCAACAAAAGATGTTGCCAGTGCATTTATAATGTTCTCATCTGTACAAATAAGAATATTTTAAATATATAAGGTAAAATTGGTTTGGATAAAATGATATCTATAGTTGTTTATTTTTTATAGTTCGCGACGACGGCCAGCTAATAATGCTGCACCTAATGCTAATGATAATCCACCAAATACTGTTGTACCGATGAATGGATTTTCTTCACCAGTTTCTGGTAATGCTTGAGCTTTATTAGCTTCTGCATGATTTGCTTGTTGTTTCTTATCAACTACAAGTTCTTGACCAGGTTTAATCATGTTTTTGTCTGCTAATTTGTTATCTGCAGCAATTTTATCAGCAGTTGTTCCATGTGCTTTAGCAATGTCATTTACTGTATCACCAGGTTTTACGACATGTACACCGTTACCGTCTTCTTTGCCAGGCTTGTTGCCGTCTTCTTTACCAGGCTTGTTGCCGTCTTCTTTGCCAGGTTTGTTGCCGTCTTCTTTACCAGGCTTGTTGCCGTCTTCTTTACCAGGCTTGTTGCCGTCTTCTTTGCCAGGCTTGTTGCCGTCTTCTTTACCAGGCTTGTTGCCGTCTTCTTTACCAGGCTTGTTGCCGTCTTCTTTACCAGGCTTGTTGCCGTCTTCTTTGCCAGGTTTGTTGCCATCTTCTTTACCAGGCTTGTTGTTGTCTTCATCTTTAGGTGCTTGAGCATCATTTAACTTTTTAGCTTCTGCTAAAATTTCTTTGCTTACTGAAGGATCATCTTTAAGACTTTGGATGAAACCATTACGTTGTTCTTCAGTTAAGTTAGGTAAATGTAAAATTTCATAGAAAGCATTTTGTTGTTCTTTGTTAAATTTGTTGTCAGCTTTAGGAGCTTGTGAATCATTAAGTTTTTTAGCTTCTGCTAAAAGATTAGCGCTTTGGCTAGGATCATCTTTAAGACTTTGGATGAAGCCATTACGTTGCTCTTCGTTTAAGTTAGGTAAATGTAAAATTTCATAGAAAGCATTTTGTTGTTCTTGGTTGAATTTGTTGTCAGCTTTAGGAGCTTGTGAATCGTTAAGTTTTTGAGCTTCACCTAAAAGGTTATTGCTTTGACTTGGGTCATCTTTAAGACTTTGGATGAAACCATTACGTTGCTCTTCATTTAAATTAGGCATGTTCAAGATTTGATAGAAAGCACTTTGTTGATCCTTGTTGAAATTGTTTTGTTGCGCTTCTGCCTTTGGAGCTTGTGAGTCATTCAATTTTTGAGCTTCACCTAAAACGTTTGCACTTTGGCTTGGGTCATCTTTAAGGCTTTGAATGAAACCATTGCGTTGTTCAGCATTTAAGTTAGGCATATTTAATACTTGATAGAAAGCATTTTGTTGTGCCTCATTGTGTTGCGCAGCATTTGCAGCAGGTGTTACGCCACCAGAGATAAGTAAAGTACCTAAAGTCACAGATGCAATACCTACACCTAGTTTACGAATTGAATAAATATTTTTCTTTTTCAAATTAATACCCCCTGTATGTATTTATATGGTCATCATAATATAACGAATTATGTATTGCAATACTAAAATCTATATTTATAATTAAATTTAAATGTAAGTTTTACAACTTATTAAATAAATATTTTGTGTAAATAATTTTTCAGAAATACAAAGATTCGGTAGGGCAAATTCGCTTTAAATCTAATAATAAAAACTGATAAAATGTAGCGATAAATCAACGATGAAAGCGATTTAATATAGCTGAGTTAATTATATTTTTTAGCAACAAATTCGAACAGATGAAATAATTTGAACTACGTTGAAATTTGAAAAGGGGTTAATATCATTGTGACTAACATTTAATTTTTAGAGGATTTCTGTAAAGTAAAATAAAAATACAAGTGTACTTTTAATAATCAGTACACTTGCATGAGGCCAATTTTTATTGGAAAACAAGATGTAAATGATCTTTGTCAGCCAATAATTGATTCACTTGTGCCAATAATTTTTCAGCATGATCTTGTTGCGCATCATCCATATGAATTAAAATTTTTCTTTCATCTTCAGTTGAGCGTACCTTTATTAGATAACCTTGCTTTTTTAAATTATTGAGAGCTCTAACAGTTTGAGGATATTTGTGGTGAATCGTCTCAATTAAATCTTTGAGAAGAACGATGTTTTTATTTTGAGAAGTGATGATAGCTAGAATTGTGAATTCTACAAAACTTAGTGTTAGATGTTTTTTGATAATGTTTTTGAAGTACATCGTATACATCATCAAATTAAGAAAATCTTTACTATCTTTCGGTATGATTTGTGATTCACTTTGCTCCGCGTGATTAAATTTTTTGATGATTTGATCAAATAATGATACGCGTTCTGCAATTTTTTCTCGTTGTTCTTCTGATATAGAAATATAAGTATTACGCTCATCTATTTTACTTCGAATTTTGCTAACATATGAATGTTTTACTAGAACCTTTATATGCTGGACTAAATCGGATTGTTTATAACATAAATCTGAGACGATTTTTTTAAATGGTAGTGTCTTTTCTTGTTGATGAAATAAATAAGTCAGTAATATAAATTCTTTTATAGTCATATCGACTTCAGGTTTTACCTTTTTCTTAAAACGAAACATGTATGCTTCAATGATTATAAAATCTCTAATTTTGTCTTGTTTATTATATTTCATTGTTTTTCTCCTTGTATATGCACTTTATTTTAATATAACACAATATAATAAGAAAAATAATCCATAATTTACAATTAAAAATAATATGATATTTTTATTAAAATTTGTGTTTTTGAATAAATGACATTATCAAACACTATATTTAAATAAGAAATAGCTATCGATATTTGAAAAAAAGAAGAATATTGCCCTCTATTATAGAATATGAGCCAGTGTTAATTGTATAAAGTGGATTAATATGCAACGAAAGAAGTCGACACATGTTAACAATCAATACAGGCATTCGTAAAGAAAAAACCTCGCAACAATATACCAGCTTTTATAAGCTAACAATGTTGTGAGGTCATTTTGTTTTGATAGATATTTTTATAACTTTTTCACGGTCAATAATAAGTAAATGAAGAATGGTGCGCCGAATGCAGCGATAAATATACCGGCTGGCACCTCTTTGGGTAAGAATAAGGTGCGCCCAATTAAGTCGGCAATAACGATTGAAATAGAACCAATCATTGCTGACATCAGTAACTTTTTAGCGTAACTTCCTCTAACGATTGTTTTGGCAATGTGTGGGGCAATTAAGCCTACAAAACCAATATTACCTACTAAACTGATTGCCATGGATACAAGTATCGTAGAGGTAATTAATTGAATTAGTTTCATGCGTTGTACATTTAAACCTAATCCAATAGCTACAGGATCATCAAGTATAGATATTTTCATTTTAGGAATAACAAGAAATAGCAATGGAACAATAGCTATAATAACAATACCCAAAATAAAAGTGTCTTTAAACGTTGCACCATAAAGGCTACCAACTAGCCATGTATAGGCTTTAGCTGCAGATAATTGCTTTGTTGTAATGAGCAGGCCTTGGACAAGTGCAATGAATAGTGTTTGCATTGAAATACCAATAATAATTAAAGTCGTCGGTCGAATTTGACCTTTCGTTTGAAATATTAATAGAATTACCATTGCTAATGTGCCGCCTAATACTGCGAAAAGTGGCAGTAGATGTATCGACAAATGACTGAAAAATGCGATGAATACGACAGCACTTAAGCTAGCGCCACCTGTAATACCGATAATATCTGGTGAGGCAATGGGGTTTTTTAATACATTTTGTAACATTAAACCACTCATCCCTAATGCAGCACCGGCTAAAATTGCAAGTGTAATGCGAGGCAAACGTAATACTTCCAATGTGAACTGATCAATGCTTTCATTAGGATTTAAAAAGTACATCAATACGCGTTGTAATGGTATAAAACTAGAACCGACCATCATACTTACCACAGATATGAGGGCTAAAAAGATTAACGCGAAGATGAGGTTATAAGAGTCTTTTTTATTAATCTTTTCCGTCATAAGCGTTGACGTCCTTTCTTCATTATATAAATTAAGACAATAGCACCAATTACGGCTGTAACAACGCCGATAGGTAACTCTAACGGCTTAATAATCACGCGTGCAATCATATCTGATAAAATCATTAGAATTGCACCAGCTAGTGCCGTAAATGGAATTAGATATTTATAATTTGGTGGTAATAAACGTTTGCTAATATTTGGAACAATGAGTCCAACGAAAACAATTGATCCAGCAACGGCAACTGAAATACCAGCTAGCATACTAATGAGCAAGATAATTATCCATTTTATTAATTTAATATTTTGCCCAAGTCCCGTTGCAATATCATCACTGGTCATCAATATATTGATATGTGAAGCCATACTAAACGCGATTAAAATAAGTATTAACACAAGTGGGATAATCCATGGTATATCCCATATATTGCGCAATGAAACAGAGCCACTTAGCCAGAAAAGTAGTCCTTGTAAGTCAGTTTCATTCATAATGAGTATGCCTTGAGTAAAGGCTGTAAATAGCATCGCAATCGCTGCACCCGCTAAAATGACACGATGAGGTGAGAATTGCGTTTGTCTAAACATACCAAGTGCGACGACTAATACAGTAACAACAATGGCGCCTAAAAATGCAATAACGACAATCATTTTAAATGACTGAATTTGAATAAATGTAATACTAAAAATGACAAAAAATACAGCACCTGCATTGACTCCAAAAAGACCTGGAGATGCTATTGGATTTCGTGTGAGTGCTTGCATCAACAAACCTGACACAGCAAGTGCAGCGCCAGTCAATAAGGCGATGGTGGTTCTCGATGCACGTGCACCAGTGACAACATTATGTAAATCGTTTTCACTATCAAAGTTGAATAACGCCTGTATCACCGTAATAGGTGACACAAGCGTATTCCCAATCATTAAACTTAAGATAGCTACTATTGCAAGACATAAACCAGCAATAACGATTTGATATTTCGGTTTAAGTAGCATCGTAAAACTCCTTAATTATTTTGATTGTTTTTCAATATTTAACTTTTCGTATAAATCGTCAATAAGTTTTAATGATGATTTATATCCACCAGCTAAGTTCCAAGTGATTTCGTCTAGATCATCAGATACTTGGTTATTTTTAACTGCATCTAAATTTTTCCATTCTTTACTTGAAGTCCATTCGCTTTCAGTCTTTTTAACTAATGCAGCATCTTTTGCGTTTGGATCAGATTTTACTACAAAAATATGATCAGCGTTCATCAATGGAATACTTTCTTTAGATGTTAATTGAATAATATCTTTACCATTATCAACTTGTTTTTGTAAATCTTTATTACGCTTAAATCCTAAATCGTTTAGAATTTCTCCTGCATATCCACCAGCATAGATTCTTGTATGATCAGCACGGAAGTTAACAACCGATGCTTTCAATGGCCATGCATCTTTATATTTCGCTTTTGCATCTTTTTGGAATGCAGCTACTTTATCATCATACTTTTTCAGTAAATCATCAGCTTCTTTTTCTTTCCCTAAAGCTTTCCCCATTAATTTTGTCGTATCTTTAAACTTGAAGACTGTGTCAGTAGAAACAGTTGGTGCAATTTTAGATAATTGATCGTAAACTTTTTCGTTTCTAACTTTTGACGCGACAATTAAATCAGGTTTTAACTTAGAAATTTCTTCTAAGTTCGGTGCAGGTTCTTGACCTACAATCTTAGTATCTTTTAAATCATTTTTTATGTAATCGAATTTCGGTTTTTGTGTCCATGATTCCACAGCACCTACAGGTTTAACACCTAAAGATACAGCAACATCAGTGGCACCTTGATATAATGTGACAACACGTTTTGGTTTCCCTTTAATTTCAGTTGTCCCCATTGCATGTTTGATAGAAGTTGTTTCCTTGTCTTTGCTATCAGATGATTGCTTATTTGAATTCCCACTACATCCTGCTAAAACAAGTAGGAAAGCAAGTGTAACAACAAGCATTTTAATTACTTTATTCATTGACTAATTAGCCTCCTTCGTGATGTATGACAATGAGAATCATTATCACAAATAAGTATGAATTAAATTATTTCTTAAGTCAATAAAATATTTATGATTTACATGCAACTTATAATTATTTGACATATAAATGCATAAAAAATATAATCCTAATTACTTGATAGTGAGAATCATTATCAATTAGGTAACACACAATATTATAGAATTTTAAATTTGAGGAGGAAGCGCTTTTGATTGAACGAAGTCAAGCATGTCACGATTCATTATTAGATTCTGTAGGGCAGACACCCATGGTTCAACTTCATCAACTATTTCCAAAACACCAAGTGTTTGCAAAATTAGAGTATATGAATCCAGGAGGCAGTATGAAAGATCGACCGGCCAAGTACATTATTGAACATGGTATTGAATCTGGTCTTATAACTGAGAATACGCATTTAATTGAAAGTACCTCTGGAAATTTAGGTATTGCTTTGGCGATGATAGCTAAAATTAAAGGATTAAAGCTCACTTGTGTTGTTGATCCTAAAATATCGCCAACAAATTTGAAAATTATTAAAAGTTACGGAGCTAATGTAGAAATGGTTGAAGAACCTGATGAGCATGGGGGTTATTTAATGACTCGTATTGCTAAGGTTCAAGAACTATTAACTTCTATTAAAGATGCATATTGGATTAATCAATATGCAAATGAGTTAAATTGGAAAGCCCATTATCATGGTGCTGGAACTGAAATAGTAGAAACAATTAAACAGCCTATAGACTATTTTGTCGCGCCAGTAAGCACGACAGGTAGCATTATGGGTATGAGTAGAAAAATTAAAGAAGTACATCCCAATGCACAAATTGTTGCTGTGGATGCTAAAGGGTCAGTCATTTTTGGTGACAAACCTATTAACAGAGAGTTACCTGGTATTGGTGCTAGTCGCGTACCAGAAATTTTGAATAGATCAGAGATTAATCAAGTCATTCATGTAGATGATTATCAATCTGCACTAGGCTGCCGCAAATTAATTGCTTATGAAGGTATTTTTGCAGGTGGTTCAACAGGTTCAATTATTGCAGCAATTGAGCAGTTAATAACAAAGGTTGAAGAAGGCGCAACAATTGTAACGATTTTACCAGATCGAGGCGATCGTTATTTAGATTTAGTGTACTCAGATACATGGTTAGAAAAAATGAAATCAAGACAAGGAGTTAAATCAGAATGAATAAAGAGATGTTGTATTTAAATAGATCAGATATTGAACAAGCAGGAGGTAATCATTCACAAGTTTATGTGGACGCGTTGACTGAAGCATTAACTGCGCATGCGCATAATGATTTTGTACAACCGCTTAAACCTTATTTAAGACAAGATTCTGAAAATGGACATATCGCAGATAGAATCATTGCAATGCCAAGTCATATCGGTGGTGATTACGCGATTTCAGGTATTAAGTGGATTGGTAGTAAACATGACAATCCATCAAAACGTAGTATGGAACGTGCGAGTGGAGTCATTATTTTAAATGATCCAGAAACAAATTATCCGATTGCAGTTATGGAAGCGAGTTTAATTAGTAGTATGCGTACTGCAGCAGTTTCGGTGATTGCAGCCAAACATTTAGCTAAAAAAGGGTTTAAAGATTTAACGATTATTGGTTGCGGTCTAATCGGAGACAAGCAATTGCAAAGTATGTTAGAACAATTCGACCATATTAAACGCGTCTTCGTATATGATCAATTTCCTGAAGCATGTGCACGCTTTGTTGATAGATGGCAACAACAGCGCCCAGACATCAGATTTATTGCAGCTGAAACAGCTAAAGAAGCCGTGTCAAATGGTGAAGTAGTCATTACATGTACTGTTACTGATCAACCGTATATTGAATATGATTGGTTACAAAAAGGTGCATTTATTAGCAATATTTCTATTATGGATGTGCATAAAGAAGTATTTATTAAAGCTGACAAAGTCGTAGTAGATGACTGGTCACAATGCAATCGTGAAAAGAAAACGATTAATCAACTCGTATTAGAAGGGAAATTTAGCAAAGAAGCACTGCATGCTGAACTTGGACAGCTTGTTACAGGTGAAATTCCTGGTCGTGAAAATGACGATGAAATCATATTACTTAATCCAATGGGCATGGCCATTGAAGATATTGCGAGTGCTTATTTTATTTATCAACAAGCACAGCAACAAAATATTGGTACAACACTAAGCCTATATTAAGAATGCGAGGTGTCTAAATATTGCATACTCATAAAGCAGTGAATACAGCACAAACGATAATATTAAGAGATTTAGTTGATGCACTTTTATTTGAAGATATCGCGGGGATTGTTTCAAATAGTGAGATAACTAAAGAACATGGACAAACGATATTGATTTATAAAAATGGAGACCAACAAATTAAGATTCCAGTTTATTTTAGTGCGTTAAATATGTTTCGCTATGAAAGTTCAAAACCTATTACGATAGATGGAAAGTCATCTAGCAAACAGTTAACAGCGCCTGAATTTTGGCGAATGATTGTTAATATGAATCGTGATTTAAGCCATGAATGGGAAGTTGCTCGCGTTGAAGAGGGGCTAAATACTGCTATAACACAACTTGCTAAACAATTATCTGAATTAGACTTGGCAACGCATCCTTTTGTCATGTCGGAGCAATATGCAAGTTTAAAAGATCGTCCATTTCATCCACTAGCTAAAGAAAAAAGAGGCTTATCAGAAACAGACTATCAAGTTTATCAAGCTGAATTAAATCAATCATTTCCTTTAATGGTTGCAGCTGTTAAAAAGTCACATATGATTCACGGTGACGAAGCAGATTATGATGAGTTAGAGAGTTTGACAGCACCTATAAAAGACCAAGCGACAGACTTGTTAAATAATAAAGGGTTATCAATAGATGACTATGTACTATTTCCGGTACATCCTTGGCAATATCAGCATATTCTACCGAACATCTTTGCGAAAGAGATTGCTGAGAAATTAGTTGTCTTGTTGCCGCTTAAATTCGGTGATTATCTTTCATCTTCAAGTATGCGTTCATTAATTGACGTCGCATCTCCTTATAATCATGTCAAAGTACCATTTGCGATGCAGTCATTAGGTGCATTAAGGTTAACGCCTACGCGCTATATGAAAAATGGCGAACAAGCAGAACGATTATTGCGTCAACTTATTAATAAGGATGAAGTATTAGCTAAATATGTGACAGTTTGTGATGAGACAGCGTGGTGGTCGTATATGGGTCAAGATAATGATATTTTCAAAGACCAATTAGGACATTTAACTGTTCAATTAAGAAAATATCCGGAAGTGCTAGCCCAAAATGATGAACAACAACTTGTATCAATGGCTGCACTTGCAGCGAATGACCGTACCTTATATCAAATGATTTGTGGAAAAGACAATCTTTCCCAAAATGACATCATGACATTGTTTGAAGATATCGCTCAAGTCTTTTTAAAAGTGACTTTATCATTTATGCAATATGGTGCATTACCAGAGTTACATGGTCAAAATATATTATTGTCATTTGAAGAAGGACGCGTACAAAAATGCGTATTACGTGATCATGATACTGTCAGAATTTATAAACCATGGCTTACAGCGCATCAACTTTCATTGCCACAATATGTTGTAAGAGAAGATACGCCTAATACGCTAATTAACGAAGATTTGGAAACATTCTTTGCTTATTTCCAAACGTTAGCTGTATCGGTAAATCTATATGCCATTATTGATGCACTTCAAGATTTATTTGGTGTAAGTGAGCATGACCTCATGTCGTTGTTAAAACGTATTTTGAAGAATGAAGTTGCGACTATTTCCTGGGTTACAGCGGATCAGTTAGCAGTAAGACATATTTTATTTGAAAAACAGACATGGCCGTTTAAGCAAATCTTATTGCCATTGCTATATCAACGAGATAGCGGCGGAGGTAGTATGCCTTCTGGTTTAACTACTGTACCAAATCCAATGGTGACATATGATTGAACAGTCTATCTGGCGTAGTAACTTTCGCGTTTTATGGCTCAGTCAGTTTATCGCGATTGCTGGGCTAACAGTGCTCGTGCCATTATTACCTATTTATATGGCATCATTACAAAACCTTTCAGTCGTTGAAATACAGTTGTGGAGTGGCATTGCTATTGCTGCTCCCGCTGTTACGACGATGATAGCGTCACCGATTTGGGGAAAGTTAGGCGATAAAATTAGCCGGAAGTGGATGGTTTTGAGAGCGTTACTTGGTTTAGCTATATGTCTGTTTTTGATGGCATTATGTACGACGCCATTACAATTTGTAGTTGTGAGACTACTACAAGGGTTATTTGGTGGCGTAGTTGATGCATCAAGTGCATTTGCTAGTGCCGAAGCGCCAGCTGAAGATCGTGGAAAAGTATTAGGAAAGCTGCAAAGTTCAGTGAGTGCTGGTTCACTAGTTGGACCATTAATTGGTGGCATTACGGCTTCGATATTAGGATTTGGCGCACTATTAATGAGTATTGCTGTCATTACTTTTATTGTTTGTATTTTTGGCGCATGGAAATTAATTGAAACTGCACATGTACCGAAATCGGAAACACCTAATATTAATAAAGGCATTCGTCGTTCATTTCAATGTCTGTTATGTACACAACAAACGTGTCGATTTATTATAGTTGGTGTTTTAGCAAATTTTGCTATGTACGGTATGTTAACTGCGCTATCACCATTAGCATCATCAGTCAACCACACAACATTAGATGATCGTAGTGTAATTGGTTTTCTACAATCTGCCTTTTGGACAGCTTCGATATTAAGTGCGCCTTTATGGGGTCGCTTTAATGATAAATCTTACGTTAAATCAGTATATATATTTGCAACGGTAGCATGCGGCTGTAGTGCTATATTACAAGGTTTAGCGACGAACGTAGAATTTTTAATGGCCGCAAGAATACTTCAAGGATTGACATACAGTGCACTGATTCAGAGTGTTATGTTTGTCGTCGTAAATGCGTGTCATCAACAACTTAAAGGGACATTTGTTGGAACGACGAACAGTATGTTAGTCATTGGTCAAATTATTGGTAGCCTTAGTGGCGCTGCCATTACAAGTTATACTACACCGGCAACTACGTTTATCGTTATGGGCGTGGTATTTGCTGTAAGTAGCTTGTTTTTAATTTGTTCATCCATCACTAATCAAATCAACGATCACACATTAATGAAATTATGGGAGTTGAAACAAAAAAGTGCAAAATAAAGAATTAATACAATATGCAGCGTATGCGGCTATCGAGCGCATTTTAAATGAGTATTTTAGAGAGAGTAACTTATATCAAGCACCACCTCAGGATAATCAATGGTCTATACAATTATCAGAACTCGAAACGTTAACTGGTACATTTCGTTATTGGTCCGCTATGGGACATCACTTGTATGGTCCAGAGGTATGGCTTCTTGATGGCAAAAGTAAAAAATTAACAACATATAAGGAAGCAATTGCACGTATTTTACAATATATGGCACAAAGTGCTGATAATCAAACAGCTGTACAGCAACATATGACGCAAATTATGTCTGATATCGATAACAGTATTCATCGAACAGCGCGCTATTTGCAAAGTAGCAAGACAGACTATATAGAGGATCGCTATATTGTCTCGGAACAATCACTTTATTTAGGTCATCCGTTTCATCCAACTCCAAAGAGTGCAAGTGGATTTTCAGAAGCTGATTTAGAACGATATGCACCCGAATGTCATACGTCATTTCAATTGCATTATATAGCTGTACATCAAGATGTTATTTTGTCACGTTATGTTGAAAATATGGAAAATCAAGTTGCGACAGTATTGCATCAATTAGCTGGTTTAGATATGTCAGAGCTACCCAAAGACTTTATATTATTACCGATACATCCTTATCAAATTGGTGTGTTGCGACAACATCCGCAGTTTATACAATATAGTGAACAAGGCTTAATTAAAGATTTAGGTGTTTCTGGTGACATTGTATATCCGACTTCTTCTGTAAGAACGGTATTTTCAAAAGCATTAAACATTTATTTGAAATTACCGATCCACGTTAAAATTACTAACTTTATACGTACGAATGATCTCGAACAGATTGAACGTACGATTGATGCAGCACAAGTTATTGCATCGATTAAAGATGATGTAGAAACACCTCATTTTAAATTAATGTTTGAAGAAGGATACCGTGCGTTATTACCTAATCCACTAGGACAATCAGTTGAGCCTGAAATGGATTTATTAACGAATAGTGCCATGATTGTACGTGAAGGTATTCCAAATTATCATTCAGAAAAAGACATCCATGTGTTGGCGTCATTATTCGAAACAATGCCTGATGCGCCGACGTCTAAGTTATCACTAGTGATTGAGGAAAGTGGTTTAACATCGGAAGTATGGCTCGAATGTTATTTAGACCGCACGTTATTGCCGATATTAACGTTATTTAGTAACACAGGTATTAGTCTAGAAGCACATGTGCAAAATACATTAATTGAATTAAATGACGGTATTCCTGAAGTATGCTATGTCAGAGATTTAGAAGGTATTTGTCTTTCAACGACAATTGCCATGGAAAAACAACTTATCCCCAATGTAGTATCTACATCAAGTCCTGTTGTATATGCGCATGACGAAGCGTGGCATCGACTTAAATATTACGTTGTAGTAAATCATTTAGGGCATTTAGTATCTACAATTGGTAAGGCAACACAGAATGAAGATGAATTGTGGCAATTGGTAGCGCGCCGTCTTATGGATTGGAAGGAAGAATATGCTGATAATGCAGTGTTTGTTGAATGTGTTGAAGATTTATGTCAATCACCGACGATTGCTGCTAAAGCAAACTTAATGAGTAAATTGAATGATTGTGGTGGAAACCCGATTTATACACATATACCAAATCCAATTTGTCATAACAAGGAGGTATCGTATTGTGAATAATACCATTAATAACGTAATTCTTGACCGTGTTAAAACTAGAGTAATGCAGCAACTTGTATCATCACTTATTTATGAAAATATTGTTGTATATAAGGAATCATATCGAGAGGCTGTGCATCATTTTACAATAGAAGGAAATGGTTCTGAATATCATTTTACTGCTAAAAATGCACATAGTTTTGATCGTATATGTCTAACATCACCAGTTACACGTATTGTAGGAAATGATATTACCGAGACAACAGATTATGCGCAATTATTAAGAGAAGCTTTGTTTACATTCCCTAAAGATGATGAAAAGTTAGAACAATTTATCATTGAGTTATTACAAACAGAGTTGAAAGATACGCAAAGTTTGCATTTTCGCGAAGAACATCCACCAGCGAAACCTAAAACATTCAATGATTTCGAATTTTATGCTATGGAGGGTCACCGATATCATCCGAGTTATAAATCACGCTTAGGATTTACGTTGAGTGATAATTTGAATTATGGACCTGATTTCGTACCAGAAATTAAATTACAGTGGCTGGCCATTGATAAAGATAAAGTGGAGTCAACGGTATCTCAAAATATCGCAGTAAATGATTTGCTGCGTCAACAACTAGGCGATGCAACGTACCAATGTTTTGTAGATGAAATTGAGAAATCTGGCAAAGGTATAGAGGATGTCGAGATTATTCCTGTTCATCCATGGCAATTTGAACATGTAATACAAGTTGAATTGGCAGAGGAGTGGCTCAACGGAACGGTGCTATGGTTGGGTGAAAGTGATGAAGTATATCACCCTCAACAATCGATTCGAACTATGTCCCCGACAGATACATCGAAATATTATCTTAAAGTACCAATCAGTATAACGAATACATCTACGAAACGAGTATTGGCACCACACACAATTGAAAATGCTGCACAAATTACGGATTGGTTAAAGCATATTCAGCAAAAAGATACGTATTTAAGTGATGATTTAAAGACGGTTTTCTTAGGGGAAGTCTTAGGACAGTCTTATTTAAACACACAACTTTCATCTTATAAGCAAACGGAAATATACGGTGCACTTGGTGTGATATGGCGTGAAAATATTTATCATATGTTGAATGATGAAGAAGAAGCGATACCGTTTAATGCACTTTATGCAAGTGACAAAGATGATGTGCCACTCATTGAGTCATGGATAAAATCGTATGGTGCTGAGGCATGGATGAAACAATTTTTATCTGTTGCGGTTCGTCCAATGATTCATATGCTGTATTATCATGGCATTGCTTTTGAATCGCACGCACAAAATATGATGCTTATTCACAAAAATGGTTGGCCTACGCGAATTGCTTTAAAAGATTTTCATGATGGTGTTCGATTTAAACGTGAACATTTGAGTGAAACTGCTTCCCATTTGAAGTTAAAGCCAATGCCAGAAGCACATAAAAAAGTGAATAGTAATTCATTTATTGAAACAGATGATGAACGGTTAGTACGAGACTTTTTACATGATGCATTTTTCTTCATCAATATTGCTGAAATTATCTTATTTATTGAAAAACAATATGGTATCGATGAGAATCTGCAATGGCAATGGGTTAAAGCCATAATCGATTCATATCAAGAAGCATTTCCAGAGTTGAATAACTATCAACATTTCGATTTGTTTGAACCTACAATTCAAGTTGAAAAGCTAACGACACGTCGTTTGTTAAATGACTCGGAGTTGCGAATTCATCATGTTACCAATCCATTAGGTATAGGAGGTAGTGTTAATGCAACAACTATCCCTGAAAAATAGATTGAACAATGGTGATTCAGTTTATGGCATTTTTAATTCCATACCAGATCCACTGATGATAGAAATTATTGCTGCAAGTGGTTATGACTTTGTTGTGATTGATACAGAACACGTAGCGATTAATGATGAGACACTGGCGCATTTAATTCGTGCAGCTGAAGCAGCACATATTATTCCAATTGTTCGTGTCACTGCAGTTATAGATAGGGACATCATTAAAGTGTTAGATATGGGCGCAAGAGGTATTATCGTGCCACATGTGAAAGATCGTGAGACAGTTGAACATATCGTTAAGCTTAGTCGTTATTACCCGCAAGGTTTGAGAAGTTTAAATGGTGGACGTATGGCTAGATTTGGACGCATACCATTACTTGATACTATGGAAATGGCTAATGAACATATCATGGTGATTGCTATGATTGAAGATGTTGAAGGGGTTATGGCCATTGAAGATATAGCACAAGTTGAAGGTTTAGACATGATAGTCGAAGGTGCAGCAGATTTATCTCAGTCACTTGGTATGCCATGGAAAACCAGAGATGAAAAGGTAACGTCACACGTCCAACATATATTTGAAGTTGCAAATGCATATGGTAAACATTTTTGTGCGTTACCGCGTGAAGATGAAGATATTGCAAAATGGCGTTCACAAGGTGTACAAACATTTATTTTAGGTGATGATCGAGGAAAAATATATCGTCATTTTTCAGCAACTTTAGCGACGTCTAAGCAGAAAGGGGTTAAAGATTAATGCGTGTGGTTCAACCAGTTATCGAACAATTAAAAGCACAACGTCATCCAGTTTGTCATTATATTTATGATTTAGTCGGATTGGCGCAACATTTACAACGCATTACATCATCATTGCCGAGTAATTGTCATATGTACTATGCAATGAAAGCAAATAGTGAACGAACAATCCTAGATACAATCAGTCAATATGTTGAAGGATTTGAAGTTGCATCTCAAGGTGAAATAGCAAAAGGTCTTGCTTTTAAACCAGCAAATCATATTATTTTTGGTGGCCCTGGTAAGACAGACGAGGAACTAAGATATGCAGTAAGCGAAGGTATTCAACGAATTCATGTTGAGAGTATATATGAATTACAACGTTTAAATGCAATTTTAGAAGAAGAACAGAAAACACAACATATATTATTGCGTGTTAATTTAGCAGGACCCTTCCCAAATGCAACGTTGCATATGGCAGGTCGACCAACACAATTTGGTATTTCCGAAGACGAAGTGGATGATGTCATTGAAGCAGCACTAGCAATGTCAAATATACATCTTGATGGCTTTCATTTTCATTCCATTTCTAACAATTTAGATGCAAATTTACATGTTGATGTAATGAAACTTTATTTTGAAAAAGCAAAGGCATGGTCTGAAAAACATCAATTTTCACTCAAACATATCAACCTTGGTGGTGGTATAGGTGTAAACTATGCGGATTTAACTAGCCAATTTGAGTGGGATAATTTTGTAGAACGTTTTAAGAAATTAATTGTTGAACAAGATATGGAAGATGTAACGCTGAACTTTGAATGTGGACGTTTTATTGTGGCGCATATTGGATACTATGCGACAGAAGTTCTAGATATTAAGAAAGTACATGGTGCATGGTATGCCATTTTAAGAGGTGGTACGCAACAATTTAGACTACCGGTATCATGGCAGCATAACCATCCTTTTGAAATTTATCGTTGTAAGGATAATCCATATCCATTTGAAAAAGTTTCAATTTCGAGACAGGACACAACATTAGTCGGACAGTTATGTACACCGAAAGATGTCTTTGCAAGAGAAGTCCAGATAGACGCAATGAGTACAGGCGATGTTATCATTTTCAAATATGCAGGTGCATACGGATGGTCTATTTCACATCATGATTTCTTAAGCCACCCACATCCCGAATTTATTTATTTAACGCAAACAAAGGAGGATGAATAACTATTGAATCATATTCATGAACATTTAAAATTGGTACCAGTAGATAAAATTGATCTTCACGAAACATTCGAACCTTTAAGATTGGAAAAAACGAAAAGTAGTATTGAGGCAGATGGCTTTATACGTCATCCGATTTTAGTGACTCCGATGCAGCATGGTCGATATATGGTTATTGATGGTGTCCATCGATACACAAGTTTGAAAGAATTAGGGTGTAAGAAAGTTCCAGTGCAAGAAATCCATGAGACGCAATACTCAATTAGTACGTGGCAACATAAAGTACCATTTGGAGTATGGTGGGAAAATTTACAACAAGAACATCGTTTGCCTTGGACTACTGAGACAAGACAAGAAGCGCCATTCATTACAATGTGTCATGGTGATACAGAGCAATATTTGTATACAAAAGATTTAGGTGAAGCACATTTTCAAGTATGGGAAAAGGTTGTCGCAAGTTACAGCGGTTGTTGTTCTGTAGAAAGAATTGCGCAAGGTACATATCCTTGCCTTAATCAGCAAGATGTACTCATGAAGTATCAACCATTAAGTTATAAAGAAATTGAAGCGGTTGTTCATAAAGGAGAAACTGTGCCAGCAGGTGTGACACGCTTTAATATTTCAGGACGTTGCCTTAATCTTCAAGTACCACTGTCATTACTTAAACAAGATGATGATGTTGAACAACTGCGTAATTGGAAACAGTTTTTAGCAGATAAGTTTGCTAATATGAGATGCTATACTGAAAAAGTATACTTGGTGGAGCAATAGTTTTACTGTGATGTAGAGAGAAATATGATGATTTAGAGTATTGATAGCGAAAATATAATGAAACAATATAGTATAGAGAACTTTTGATATTTTATAAATATTGAAGTTCTCTATTTTTGTATTTTGCATATAAAAATTAAATAAAATAAGGTATATTAAGGTAAAGTATAAATTTTAAATAAATGGGGAATGAGTATGGATTTAATTATAGGAAAAATAGCAATTTGGATAGGAATCGTAGCTCAAATATGTTATAACGTCGCCATTGTTAGCGTGACAGCCTTTATCTTATATATATATGGTGAAGTACCCAGCCATGTAATGGCTGTTTTAATAGCATTAGTAATAATTGCTATCATAAGTTTACCACTCGTCCTAACAGCCATTAATTTAGAGAATAAAATGGAAGTAAAAGGTGCGCTTTTTATTGTTTATGCGATTGTTGTATTTCGTTTACATAATTACCTTTCGTCAATTTTATGGGTGGTTTGCGGCATTTTTCTGATTTGGGCTAAATATTCAAAAGGTGAATCGACAGACGAAGACGAAAATAAAAATGTTGATAGTGAGAGTACAGAGAATCGAATTGAATCTACAGATAACATAACTAAAAAGTAAAACGAATGCTTAATGAGAAGTATAAATTTTAAATAAATGGGGAGTAGTCATGGTGAAAAATACAGAAATAATATTAATATGGATAGGCATAATTATTCAAATAGCATATGTAGCTGTTATATCTTTATTAATATATATATTTACATTATTCTTTGGATCACTTTTTGGATTTTTACATTTGTTAACGGGTAATCATATTGAAGATTTATTAACAACTCCAATTACATTTATTATATTTGCCACATGTTTAATAATATTTTCGTCCATACCTGTTATCGTAATGGCATTTGACTTATCTAAAGGGAGAATTATAAAAGGTATTATATTAGTTGTATATGCTATTATCGCTTTATTAATAAACAACTTTGTATCTGCAATACTTTGGTTTATTGCAGCTATTTTACTTTTTGTTAGGAAAGAATCGTCAGCTGCTAAAGATACTGTTATTGTTCAAAGTCGCAAAGGAACTTCCGAACAAGCAATACGTTATAAACTTATATACAAATCTTCCTCAACAAAACATAGTGATGACTCAATCAAAGCAGCACATACAGACGAAAATAAAAAAATATTTGATAACAAAACAATCGATATTCATCTTGATTCTAGTGAAATATTGACAAAGATTAACACTGATTCAAATCAAGCGCTATATACAGAGGACACTAGAACTGAATTGGAAAGTAAAGACATGAGTGAACATCCAGAGTTTAAAAATATCGCGACTAAAAATAATGAAGGCTCAAAACAAGAAATACACACAGCTGGTGTAGAATCTAAAAGTGATAGTGATGATACAGAACCTCCAATTGAGTCAAAAAATCATTCATCTAAAAAAGATTAATGACATTACGATAGTGTCTTTCTCAAGAAATTAATTCTTTGAACATAAGATTATTTAAAATAAAATTTTAAGCGCATTGCCAATCATGATAGGTAGTGCGCTTAATTTTTTCTTAAAAGTTTGAATATTTCGTTAAAAAGGGTGTCATTATTGTACTAATCAAATTAAGAGGAGTAAAATGTAATTAAAGAGAAAGTAATTTGAGGAGTGATTTTTATGACAAATAACAAAGTAGCATTAGTAACTGGCGGAGCACAAGGGATTGGTTTTAAAATCGCTGAACGTTTAGTGGAAGATGGTTTTAAAGTAGCAGTTGTCGATTTCAATGAGGAAGGTGCAAAAGAAGCGGCACTTAAATTATCAAGTGATGGTTCAAAAGCTATTGCTATTAAAGCAGATGTATCAAATCGTGATGATGTCTTTAATGCGGTAAGACAAACTGCAGCACAATTTGGTGACTTCCATGTTATGGTTAACAACGCTGGTCTTGGACCAACAACACCGATTGATACTATTACTGAAGAACAATTTAAAACAGTTTATGGTGTTAACGTTGCAGGTGTGTTATGGGGTATTCAAGCAGCACATGAACAATTTAAAAAATTTAATCATGGCGGTAAAATTATTAATGCAACATCTCAAGCAGGTGTAGAAGGAAATCCAGGTTTATCATTATACTGTAGTACAAAATTTGCGGTTCGTGGTTTAACTCAAGTAGCTGCACAAGATTTAGCTTCTGAAGGTATTACTGTAAATGCTTTCGCACCTGGTATTGTACAAACACCAATGATGGAAAGTATTGCAGTGGCAACTGCTGAAGAAGCAGGTAAACCTGAAGAATGGGGCTGGGAACAATTTACTAGTCAAATTGCATTAGGAAGAGTTTCTCAACCTGAAGATGTATCAAATGTAGTCAGCTTTTTAGCAGGAAAAGATTCTGATTATATTACTGGACAAACAATTATTGTTGATGGCGGTATGAGATTCCGTTAATGACGATACACCAAAGATAAATAAATCCTTATTGTTAAGTTTAAAACTTAGCAGTAAGGATTTTTTAGTGCAATTAGAATGAATTGTATTGGATGAAGTCATAAGCTTTTAAATATATGGAGCATTATTATCAATAAAATCATCGCATCATATCCCTCCTTCAATAAAATTGTCGCTCGCATAATAATGAAAAAGACACTGCTATCTAATCTATACCAATAAAAATTCACAAAAATATCTCATTATATTTTTATAAATAAAAAATAGTGATAAAAAGCTTACAATACTTTATGTTTTTGTGATATATTTTTAATGTATAAAAGAGGTGGAAGATGTGGAAAGAGTTTTAATAACTGGTGGGGCTGGTTTTATAGGTTCTCATTTAGTAGATTTTTTACAACAAGACTATGATGTTTATGTTCTAGATAATTATAGAACGGGCAAACGAGAAAATATAAAAAACTTGGCCGAAGATCATGTCTTTGAACTTGATATTCGTGATTATAGTGCAGTAAAGCAAATCATGAAAACATATCAATTTGAATATGTAATTCATTTAGCAGCTTTAGTAAGTGTTGCTGAGTCTGTTGAAAAGCCTATTTTATCTCAAGAAATTAATGTCGTTGCAACATTAAGATTATTAGAAACCATTAAAATATATAATCGCAATATTAAACGCTTTATCTTTGCATCATCAGCGGCAGTTTATGGTAATCTTCCTGATTTACCTAAGAATGATCAATCGTTAATTTTACCGTTGTCGCCTTATGCAATTGATAAATATTATGGAGAGCGAACAACATTGAATTATTGTTCCCTCTATAATATTCCAACATCAGTTGTTAAATTTTTTAATGTATTTGGACCGAGACAAGATCCTAAATCACAATATTCAGGTGTAATTTCAAAAATGTTCGATTCATTTGAGCATGATAAACCATTTACGTTTTTTGGGGATGGCTTACAAACAAGAGACTTTGTATATGTATATGATGTTGTTCAATCGGTACGTTTAATTATGGAGCATAAAGATGCAATTGGACGTGGATTCAATATTGGTACAGGAACATTTACAAATTTATTAGAAGTATATCGAATTATTGGGGAATTATATGGTAAGTCTGTCGAGCATGATTTTAAAGAAGCAAGAAAAGGAGATATTAAGCATTCTTATGCAGATATTACTCATTTAAAAGCATTAGGGTTTGTTCCTAAATACACAGTAGAAACTGGTTTGAAGGATTACTTTAATTTTGAGGTAGATAATATTGAAGAAGTTACGAAAAAAGAAGTGGAAATGTCATAAAAGTATTAATGAAGATTTACATATTAATAAAGAATATGACTATCAAAGAAAATTAGATGCGCTAGAAGAAGTACATAAAGCATATTTCCCAATCAAACGTACAATCGATTTAGTATTAAGTATTATTTTATTATGTTTAACATTTCCAATTATGGTTATTTTTGCAGTCGCGATTGTTATAGACTCTCCTGGAAACCCTATTTATAGTCAGGTTCGAGTTGGGAAAATGGGTAAATTAATAAAAATTTATAAATTACGTTCAATGTGCAAAAACGCAGAAAAAAATGGTGCACAGTGGGCTGATAAAGATGATGATCGTATAACAAATGTAGGTAAGTTCATTCGTAAAACACGAATTGATGAATTACCACAATTAATCAATGTAGTTAAAGGAGAAATGAGTTTTATAGGCCCTCGTCCAGAACGTCCGGAATTTGTAGAATTATTTAGTTCAGAAGTTAAAGGTTTTGAGCAAAGATGTCTTGTTACACCAGGATTAACAGGACTTGCACAGATTCAAGGTGGATATGACTTAACACCAGAACAAAAACTAAACTATGACATGAAATATATACATAAAGGTAGCATGATGATGGAATTGTACATATCAGTTAGGACACTTATGGTTGTTATAACAGGGGAGGGCTCAAGGTAGTCTTAATTTTTTAGAAAATTTGAATTCTTAATTTATATTCAAAATTGTAATCAGTAGTCATGATAAAAAGAGTAAACCCTTGAGACTCATTAATAGAATTAAGCAATACGATAATACGATACTACGCTGAGTGACATTGTAAATGATGGCAACCCATTAGCAGCGATATCATCGTTAAGAAAATGAAAGTACAGTGTTAAAGGGGTTTGTAACAATTGAAAATTATATATTGTATAACTAAAGCAGATAATGGTGGTGCACAAACACACCTCATACAACTTGCGAATCATTTTTGCTTACATCATGATGTTTATGTCATTGTAGGTGACCATGGACCAATGATTGAACAGCTAGATACAAGAGTAAAGGTGATTGTCGTTGATCATTTAGTAGGTCCTATTGATATTAAGCAAGACATATTAGCGATTAAAGCATTAACACAACTATTCTCGAAGGTTCAACCGGATGTCATACATTTACATTCTTCAAAAGCTGGTACAGTAGGTCGTATTGCAAACCTTTTTTCAAAGTCAAAAGGTGCACGCGTAATATTTACAGCGCATGGTTGGGCATTTACAGAAGGCGTTAAATTAGTTAAAAAAATTATATATTTGACGATTGAAAGATTAATGTCACGTATTACAGATTGCATTATTTGTGTTTCAAAATTTGATGAAAAATTAGCTGTGAAGTATCGATTTAATCGATTGAAATTAACTACAATACATAATGGCATTGCCGACGTTCCAGTTGTAAAGCAGACATACAAAAATCATATTCAAGATACATTAATAGAGGTAGATGGAGTAGTTGGAGCTCCAATAAATTCAAATGGTATTCAAGTTGAGCGACCATCACAGCATCAATTTGTCATGATTGCACGGTTTGCTTATCCAAAATTACAACAGAATTTAATTGCAGCCATAGCGATTTTAAAATCACAGTACAGAAAGCATGCACATTTTACATTTATAGGAGATGGACCGACATTAAATGATTGTAAGCAACAAGTGTCACAAGCTGGTTTAGATAATGATGTCACATTTTTAGGAAATGTCATTAACGCGAGCAATTTATTATCACAATATGACACGTTTATTTTAATAAGCAAGCACGAAGGATTGCCAATTAGCATTATCGAAGCTATGGCTACAGGGTTACCCGTTATTGCAAGTCGTGTGGGTGGTATTACTGAATTACTAACGAATAATGGCATATGTGTCAAAAATAATCAACCAGAGACGATTGCTAAAGTATTGGAGAAATATTTAACAGATGGTGATTATGACACATTGAGTAAACAATCGAGAAAACGTTATTTAGAATGTTTTACTGAGGCGAAAATGATTAAAGAAGTGGAAGACGTTTATAATGGAAAATCAACACAATAGTAAATATCTCACATTGTTACTTATCGGTTTATCGATATTCATTCAGCAATCTTCGGTTATTGCTGGTGTGAATGTATCTATAGCTGACTTTATTACATTACTAATATTAGTTTATTTACTTTTTTTCGCTAACCATTTATTAAAAGCAAATCATTTTTTACAGTTTTTCATTATTTTGTATACATATCGTATGATAATGACGCTAATATTACTATTTTTTGATGATTTGATTTTTATTACGGTTAAAGAAGTACTAGCTTCTACAGTTAAATATGCATTTGTAGTCATATACTTCTATTTAGGTATGATTATTTTTAGATTAGGTAACAGCAAAAAAGTAATCGTTACATCTTATATTATTAGTAGTGTCACAATCGGGTTGTTTTGCATAATTGCCGGTTTGAATAAGTCGCCAATACTAATGAAATTACTTTATTTTGATGAAATTCGCTCGAAAGGATTAATGAATGATCCTAACTATTTTGCGATGACACAAATTATTACATTAGTGCTCGCATACAAGTATATTCATAATTACATATTTAAGTTTATTGCGTGTGCCATTCTACTTTGGTCTTTAACAACTACAGGTTCTAAGACAGCATTTATTATTTTAATCGTCCTTGCGATTTATTTCTTTATTAAAAAGTTATTTAGTAGGAATGCAATAAGTGTTATTAGTATGTTGGTTATTATGTTGATATTACTTTGTTTCACATTTTATAACATTAACTATTATTTATTCCAATTGAGTGATCTTGATGCGTTGCCGTCATTAGATCGAATGGCCTCTATTTTTGAAGAAGGATTTGCATCATTAAATGATAGTGGGTCTGAACGAAGTGTTGTATGGATCAATGCCATTTCAGTAATCAAATACACTTTAGGGTTCGGCGTTGGTTTAGTTGACTATGTACATATTGGATCGCAAATTAATGGTATTTTGCTCGTTGCACATAATACATATTTACAAATTTTTGCTGAATGGGGCATTTTATTCGGTGCTTTATTTATCATCTATTTACTGTACTTACTATTTGAATTATTTAGATTTAACATTTCTGGTAAAAATGTAACAGCAATTGTCGTAATGCTGACAATGTTAATTTACTTTTTAACTGTATCATTCAATAACTCTAGGTATGTCGCTTTTATTTTAGGAATTATCGTCTTTATTGTTCAATATGAAAAGATGGAAAGGGATCGTAATGAAGAGTGATTCACTAAAAGCAAATATTATTTATCAGGGACTTTATCAACTTATTAGAACACTAACACCTTTGATTACGATACCAATTATTTCACGTGCGTTTGGACCTACTGGAGTAGGTATAGCATCATTTTCTTTCAATATCGTGCAATACTTTTTAATGATTGCAAGTGTTGGTGTACAGTTGTATTTTAATAGAATTATCGCGCAATCTGTGGATAACAAACAGCAGTTATCTCAGCAATTTTGGGACATATTTATTAGTAAATTACTCTTATCTGCGACTGTATTGGTCATTTACATTGCAACCATAACTTTATTGATAGATGATTACTACATGATTTTCCTACTACAAGGAATTTATATTATAGGTGCCGCGCTTGATATTTCATGGTTTTATGCAGGGACTGAAAAATTTAAGATCCCCAGTTTAAGTAATATTGTTGCTTCTGGCATTGTGTTAGGTGTTGTCGTTATTTTTGTTAAAGACCAATCGGATTTATCATTGTACGTATTTACAATCGCTATCGTAACAGTATTAAACCAAATACCATTATTTATCTACTTAAAACGATATATCATATTTGTGTCGATTAATTGGAAACAAGTTTGGCAGATATTTCGTTCATCATTAGCATACTTACTACCGAATGGACAGCTCAATTTATATACAAGTATTTCGTGTGTTGTGCTAGGGCTATTAGGTACGTACCAACAAGTAGGCATCTTTTCTAACGCATTTAATATTTTAACGGTCGCAATCATTATGATTAACACTTTCGACCTTGTGATGATTCCGAGAATTACGAAAATGTCGACGCACCCATCACATAGTTTAACTAAAACTTTAGCAGATAATATGAATATCCAATTGATGTTAACTATTCCTATGGTCTTTGGTTTAATTGCAATCATGCCATCCTTTTATTTATGGTTTTTTGGAGACGCTTTCGCATCAACTGTGCCATTAATGACCATTTTGGCGATACTCGTATTAATCATTCCATTAAATATGCTGATAAGTAGGCAATATTTATTGATAGTGAATAAAATACGATTATATAATGCGTCAATTACCATAGGTGCGGTTGTTAATATAGTATTATGTTTGATTCTAATATATTTATTTGGCATTTACGGCGCTGCAATTGCACGTTTAGTTACAGAATTTATATTACTCATTTGGTGCTTTATTGACATCACTCAAATCAACGTAAAGTTAAATGTGTTAAGTGCGTTTCAATGTATCATCTCAGCAGTAATTATGTTTATCGTACTTGGGGTGATCAATCATTACTTATCACCAACTATTTATACAACGATATTTTTAATTGTGATAGGTATCGTGGTGTATATTTTATTAATGATGGCTATGAAAAATTATTATTTATGGCAATTACTGAAACATTTAAGACATAAGACTATTTGATATTGGAAATTTCCAGGCTAACAGCTCAGTTGAAAAGGAATGAATCGAAGCGTAATTTTTATTGAAAATTAGTATTTACTTTTTCGTGTTGTGAATTGGAGTAGTTACAAAAAGCTACAAATGCCCTTTTATATTTAAGGTAAAATATTATAGCAATTTCGAATATTTAAATTTTATATAATTGGATATAACAAATAAATAATAATTATTGCAAAACACACCCGAAATTAATTATTA
This sequence comes from Staphylococcus argenteus, assembly GCF_000236925.1. Classification (NCBI taxonomy): domain Bacteria; kingdom Bacillati; phylum Bacillota; class Bacilli; order Caryophanales; family Staphylococcaceae; genus Staphylococcus; species Staphylococcus argenteus. The sequence goes on from NC_016941.1 coordinate 127,366, forward strand.
TAAAAGTATATTCATAAAAGGAGGAATATACTTATGGCATTTAAATTACCAAATTTACCATATGCATATGATGCATTGGAACCATATATAGATCAAAGAACAATGGAGTTTCATCACGATAAACATCATAATACTTACGTGACGAAATTAAACGCAACAGTTGAAGGAACAGACTTAGAGCATCAATCACTAGCGGATATGATTGCTAACTTAGACAAAGTACCGGAAGCGATGAGGATGTCAGTCCGTAATAATGGCGGTGGTCATTTTAACCATTCATTATTCTGGGAAATACTTTCACCTAATTCTGAAGAAAAAGGTGGCGTAATCGATGACATCAAAGCGCAGTGGGGCACTTTAGATGAGTTTAAAACTGAATTTGCAAATAAGGCTACAACATTATTTGGATCAGGTTGGACATGGTTAGTAGTGAACAATGGCAAATTAGAAATCGTAACTACACCAAACCAAGACAATCCACTTACAGAAGGCAAAACACCAATCTTATTATTTGACGTTTGGGAACATGCCTACTATTTAAAATATCAAAATAAACGTCCGGACTATATGTCTGCATTTTGGAATATCGTTAACTGGGAAAAAGTTGATGAATTATACCAAGCAGCAAAATAATAAAATATAATTAATGAACTAAGGTGGAGCATCTTTAAGGTGTTCCATCTTTTTTACTATCCATATTAGATGTTAATCATTCATATTTTATTGGAACAACACCCGCCTTGTATTGAACAACAGTATTAATGGGGCAACATATTTATAATATATAAATTGATAGAATAAGTAGTTTTTGTGAATTTAAAGTGAAATTTTTATAAAAAATGTAATGATTCAAAAAAATGGTTGCTTTTCTTTTGTAATCATATGATAATATATTTGTAATCAAATTGTAATATAAGGGGTAAGAGAAAAATGAAAAAATTAGCAACTGTAGGATCTATCATTGCAACAAGCACTTTATTATTAACAAGCGTACCTTATCAAGAAGCACATGCCGCTAGCACAGTTTCAAATGTTACAAATCAACAAAATCAAGCTACTCAAAAAGATCGACCATATGGTGGTGTTACACCACAAGGAATGACACAAGCACAATACAATGAATTAGAGAAAGCCGTACCTAAATTGAGTGCAAGTAGTAACATACAAGACTATAATATGAAATTGTTCGATGCCACTCAAAACATTGCAGATAAATACAATGTAACAATTACAACAAATTTAGGTGTTTTTAAACCACATGCTGTTAGAGATATGAATGGTCATGCTTTACCTGTAACGAAAAATGGTAACTTTTATCAAACAAATGTAGATGCAAATGGCGTTAATCATGGTGGGAGTGAAATGGTTCAAAATAAAACAGGACATATGAATCAACAACCAATGATGAACCAAAAGCAAATGGGTCAACATCAAATGATAAATCAACAAGGACATATGCAACAACAAGCTAATATGCAGTCATCACATCATCAAATGAAACATAATGATAAGAAAGTATTACCAGCGGCAGGTGAAAGTGTAACGACAAGTATAGTTAGTGTGAGTGTTGCTTCACTACTTTTAGTATCTGGTTTATTCTTAACATTTAGACGTCGCTCAGCTAACAAATAACATTAGAGCATAACAAAGTAAAAAAATCATGTGATTATCTGAATTGTTATTGTCAATAAAGCAATAGCATGACAGTTATCACATGATTTCTTTTTTATGTCTAAAATATTTAATAATCTGATTGTCTGATTCGAGTTAGCGTTAATTCTGAAATATCTTGAGGAATGTACCATTTATTAATCATAATTGGATATGGCGTTTGAGCATATAGTGTTTCAATAATGAGCCAACAATGCATATCTCCATCAAATACGTGACTTTGATTTTTAAAGTGTGGTGCTTTGGTAATAGACATTTTTAAATCAGATCGATAGGCATTATTGTATATTGTTTGCTCAACAAATATTTTCATGTCATCTTCGTTTTGTGTATTTACTTTAAACGTATCGATTACGTTGAGTGGTATAAAGGTAAAGCAAAATGCATCAGCATACTTGGAATGATTATCCTTTTTTTGATAGTAACGCTCCATAGCAATGACTGCAGAAGGATGATTTGCAAATAAATGATTTGTATATTCGCTTTCTAAGTCTACACGATAGTTAATTGATGACATTGATACTTTTGCTAATAATATTTGATCAAGTGGATGCTTAAATTGATCCATACTTGAAGCGTGTTGGGCATTCGTTTGTGGAATAACGAAGTGTCCCTTCCCTCTTGTACTCTCTACGATGCCATCTTCGGCCAACAATTTTATAGCTTGGCGCAAAGTCATACGACTGACCTCAAAGCGTGCACATAATTCCTTTTCAGTAGGCAGTGCATGGCCACTCGGATATTTTCCTATTTGAATTTCTTTATATAACGTATTATAAATCGTTAAAAACTTTGGTTGTGTTTGCGTCACGTAGCCAACCTCCATAAAGTTACTTTATCACTTTCATCATACAATAATTTTTACTGAATTTGGCAAAATAATAAAAATTAAGCACCGAGTTTACTTAAAAATGGAATTTGCATAGTGCTAGTTTGTATTACTGTAAAATGTTCTAAATATTGTCATAATGTAATGCTTGAAAGCGCTTTTAAAAAATATTATTATATACATGGTTAGACAAATAGACAAATTACTATACAAATATTGGGAGGAATATTTTATGAAATCAACACCACACATCAAGCCGATGAATGACGTCGAAATTGCAGAAACGGTTCTATTGCCAGGAGACCCGTTACGAGCAAAATTCATTGCAGAAACATATTTGGACAATGTGGAACAGTTCAATACCGTGAGAAATATGTTTGGTTATACTGGAACTTATAAAGGTAAAAAAGTTTCTGTTATGGGTTCTGGAATGGGAATGCCATCCATTGGAATATACTCTTATGAGTTAATTCATACATTTGGTTGTAAAAAATTAATCCGTGTTGGTTCTTGTGGTGCAATGCAAGAAAATATTGATTTATACGATGTAATTATTGCACAAGGTGCTTCTACCGACTCAAATTACGTGCAACAATATCAGTTGCCAGGACATTTTGCACCGATTGCTTCTTATCATTTATTAGAAAAAGCAGTTGAAAAAGCACGTGATAAAGGTGTGCGCCATCATGTAGGAAATGTATTATCAAGTGATATTTTCTATAACGCGGATACAACTGCAAGTGAGCGTTGGATGCGTATGGGTATTTTAGGTGTAGAAATGGAATCAGCTGCATTATATATGAATGCGATTTATGCTGGAGTTGAAGCATTAGGTGTGTTTACAGTGAGTGACCATTTAATTCATGCTACGTCAACAACACCTGAAGAAAGGGAACGTGCATTCACTGATATGATTGAAATTGCACTGTCATTGGTGTAGATAATTATGAATAATGTTGAATATTCTAAAATAAAGAAAGCAGTACCTATATTATTATTCTTATTTGTATTCAGTTTGGTTATAGACAATTCATTCAAATTGATTTCTGTAGCTATTGCTGATGACTTAAATATCTCTGTAACAACAGTAAGTTGGCAAGCAACTTTAGCAGGTTTAGTTATTGGTATTGGTGCTGTTGTATACGCCTCTTTATCAGATGCGATTAGTATACGTACATTATTCATTTATGGCGTGATATTAATTATTATCGGATCAATTATTGGTTATATTTTCCAACATCAATTCGCATTACTTTTAGTTGGACGTATTATTCAAACTGCAGGTTTAGCAGCTGCGGAGACATTATATGTAATATATGTGGCAAAGTATCTTTCTAAAGAGGACCAGAAGACTTACCTTGGCTTAAGTACGAGTAGTTATTCCTTGTCATTAGTTATCGGAACATTATCAGGTGGATTTATTTCTACGTATTTACACTGGACAAATATGTTTTTAATTGCATTAATCGTAGTATTTACGTTGCCATTCCTATTTAAACTATTGCCAAAAGAAAATAATACAAATAAGGCACATCTTGATTTTGTTGGCTTAATTCTAGTGGCAACTATAGCTACAACAGTCATGCTGTTTATTACGAATTTTAATTGGTTATACATGATTGGTGCTTTAATTGCGATTATCGTTTTTGCACTATATATTAAAAATGCTCAACGTCCATTAGTAAATAAATCATTTTTCCAAAATAAACGTTATGCTTCCTTTTTATTTATTGTGTTTGTTATGTATGCAATTCAACTAGGATATATATTTACATTCCCATTTATCATGGAGCAAATTTATCACCTTCAACTAGATACAACATCACTTTTATTAGTGCCGGGCTATATAGTAGCAGTGGTTGTTGGTGCATTAAGTGGTAAAATTGGTGAATACCTTAATTCAAAACAAGCGATCATTACAGCGATAATTTTAATTGCTTTAAGTTTGATTTTACCTGCATTCGCAGTAGGTAATCACATTTCAATCTTTGTTATTTCTATGATATTCTTTGCAGGTAGCTTTGCTTTAATGTATGCTCCATTACTTAATGAGGCTATTAAAACAATTGACCTTAATATGACAGGTGTAGCTATTGGTTTTTACAATTTAATTATAAATGTGGCGGTATCAGTAGGTATTGCAATTGCAGCAGCTTTAATTGATTTTAAAGCATTAAATTTCCCGGGTAATGATGCATTAAGTTCACATTTTGGTATCATTTTAATCATCTTGGGCTTGATGAGCATTGTCGGATTGGCTTTATTTGTTATCTTAAACCGTTGGACACAATCTGAAAAATAAATAGATATAAATTCGCGAGATATATTCGTATTTATAGTAAAATTAAGTTAATAGACTATATAACACGAGGAGTAATAAGTATGAAATTTGAAAAATATATAGATCACACATTGTTGAAACCTGAATCAACACGCGCGCAAATCGACAAAATTATCGATGAAGCGAAAGCATACAACTTTAAATCTGTATGTGTCAATCCAACGCATGTTAAATATGCAGCGGAGCGTCTAGCTGATTCAGACGTGTTAGTTTGTACTGTGATTGGCTTCCCATTGGGAGCATCGACAACTGCAACGAAAGCATTTGAAACGGAAGATGCGATTCAAAATGGTGCAGATGAAATTGATATGGTTATCAACATTGGCGCATTAAAAGATGAGCGTTATGATGATGTACAACAAGACATTGAAGCTGTAGTTAAAGCCGCAAAAGGTCACACAGTGAAAGTAATTATTGAGACGGTATTGTTGAACCGTGATGAGATTGTAAAAGCGAGTGAGTTAACCAAAGCAGCTGGTGCAGACTTCGTTAAAACATCAACAGGTTTTGCAGGTGGCGGTGCGACAGCAGAAGACGTTAAATTAATGAAAGACACAGTAGGTGCGGATGTAGAAGTAAAAGCATCAGGTGGCGTACGCAATTTAGAAGATTTTAACAAAATGGTTGAAGCGGGAGCAACACGTATTGGTGCGAGCGCAGGCGTTCAAATTATGCAAGGCTTAGAAGCAGATTCAGATTACTAATATATATAAATTTCGGGAGTGATAGTTATGACAAGACCATTTAATCGTGTGCATTTAATCGTAATGGATTCAGTAGGAATTGGTGAAGCGCCAGACGCAGCTGATTTTAAAGATGAAGGTTCACATACTTTAAGACATACTTTAGAAGGTTTCGAACAAACTTTACCAAATCTTGAGAAGTTAGGTCTAGGGAACATTGATGATTTACCGGTAGTAAAATCTGTTGAGCATCCAGAAGCGTACTATACAAAATTAAGCGAGGCTTCAGTTGGTAAAGATACTATGACTGGACATTGGGAAATTATGGGATTAAATATTATGCAACCATTTAAAGTATATCCTAATGGTTTTCCAGAAGAATTAATTCAACAAATTGAAGAAATGACGGGTCGTAAAGTTGTTGCCAATAAACCAGCATCAGGTACACAAATTATTGATGAGTGGGGCGAGCACCAAATGAAAACAGGTGACTTAATTGTTTACACAAGTGCAGACCCAGTATTACAAATTGCTGCACATGAAGACATTATCCCATTAGAAGAGCTATATGATATTTGTGAAAAGGTTCGTGAATTGACAAAAGATCCTAAATATTTAATTGGTCGTATTATTGCGCGTCCATATGTTGGTGAACCAGGAAACTTTACACGTACATCTAACCGACATGACTATGCGTTAAAACCATTTGGTAAAACTGTATTAGATCATTTAAAAGACGGTGGGTATGATGTCATTGCCATTGGTAAAATTAATGACATTTATGATGGTGAAGGTGTAACAGAAGCGGTTCGTACGAAGAGTAACATGGATGGTATGGACCAATTGATGAATATTGTTAAGAAAGATTTCACAGGTATTAGTTTCTTAAACTTAGTAGACTTTGATGCATTATATGGTCATCGTCGTGATAAACCTGGTTATGCACAAGCGATTAAAGATTTCGATGATCGCTTGCCAGAACTGTTTAGCAACTTACAAGAAGATGACTTAGTAATTATTACAGCAGATCATGGTAATGATCCAACAGCACCAGGTACGGATCATACAAGAGAATATATTCCAGTAATTATGTATAGTCCGAAATTTAAAGGTGGTCATGCACTAGAAAGTGATACTACATTTAGTTCAATTGGCGCAACAATAGCAGATAATTTCAACGTAACATTACCAGAGTTCGGTAAAAGTTATTTAAAAGAATTGAAATAGAATCAATTTAGATATAATTAAAACAGCAGTGAAGTTAACTATAACAATAGTTTTCCTCACTGCTGTTTATATTTTGAATAGATAAGTAAGACTGCTTGACTGCTTAAATTATAAAAGGTTAAACAATGCGTTTTCGAATTGAGCCAGAAATTAAATCGACAATTGCCACCATTAGTACTAAACCGATTAATATAATACCTACACGATCCCAAGAACGTGTTTGAATGGCAAATATGAGTGGAGTTCCAATACCACCTGCCCCGATTAACCCCAATATAGACGCTGAACGTAAGTTGAGTTCAAAGCGATAAAGGATGAGTGATAGGAAGGCAGGCATAATTTGGGGTATGACTGCGAATACGAGTGTTTTAATCTTATTCGCACCACTAGCCTTTAACGATTCTACTGCACTGAAATCTAACCCTTCTATGTCTTCAGCTAAGAGTTTTCCAAGCATACCTACTGAATGTATCCCTAAAGCTAACACTCCTGAAAATGAACCTGGGCCAACAGCTTTTATAAATATAAGTGCCATGACAATTTCTGGGAAGACACGTATAATACTTAAAATAAATTTGCTGATACCTGAAATAGGGCGTAACTTTACCATATTATTTGCACCTAAAAATGCTAATGGTATACAGATGATTGCGGCGATAAATGTTCCTACAACAGCTATCGCAAAGGTTTCAAGTAAACCACGCAATAAGTCTTCGCCATCTGGTATATAAATATAGCTGATATCAGGATGGAATAATCCGCTGAATATGGATTTTAAAATTTCTAATGATTTACTTTTAAGTTCTAAACTTGGTACACCTGCAAATGCCCAAATGATAATAGCTAGGATGACAATTGCTATAAACCATCTTTTTATCAATTTTCGTTTGTGTGCTTTTGTATGAACATTATATTTTGCTATTTCTTGTGTCATGCGAGATGTGCCCTCACTTTCGTACTGATGTAATCAATGACGACGACGATAACTAAAGTAAATAAAATAATCGTTGCTGTTTTGGGATATTGGAATAAACCAAGTGTTTGATCATAAAATAATCCGATACCGCCAGCGCCAACTAATCCTAGCACGGCAGAAGCACGTATATTTACTTCAAACGCATATAATACATATGACATAAATGATGATATGGCTTGTGGTACAACACCGAAAACAATCCATTTTACTTTATTGGCACCAACAGCTGTCATTGCTTCCATAGGACCTGGATCTATCGTTTCCAATGATTCATATAATAATTTTCCAATAATACAGATAGTTAAAATAAACAATGCTAATATACCTGGTATTTGGCCTATTCCAAATACAGCCACAAAGATTGCTGCTAATAGCAAATCAGGTATAGTACGAACAATATTTAAAATGAAACGTGATGGTATTGAAATCCACTTTTGATGAACGATATTACTAGCACATAATAATGCAATAGGTATCGAAACAATACTGCCTAATACCGTACTTACGATAGCCATTCTAATTGTATCTAACATTGGGGTTGTGATTTGTTGTAAGTATTCGAAATCAGGCGGAATCATTTGCTTAAATAGGTCACCAATTTGAGGGATCCCTATCATTAAATCTCCAAAGTTAAAGCCTGTATAAATAAAGCTCCAAATGATGAATGCGATGATTAACATAAATGTAAAACTCGTTTTTAACGATACTTTCTTTTTTAAAAGGGAGTCATACTTTGTAGATGTTTCTAAAGGCATGTTAGTTCACTCCTAGCTTTTCATCTTCTTTAATTGAGCGTCCATAAATATTACTGAAGACATCATCTGTTGCTTCAGAAGCAGGACCATCAAAGACAACTTCGCCATCACGTAAACCGATAATACGTGTGCCATATTCTTTCGCTAAATCTACAAAATGTAAATTAATTAATATTGTTATTCCTAATTCTTGATTAATTTTTCTTAAATCGTCCATTACCTGCTTTGTTGTCAATGGATCTAAAGAAGCAACCGGCTCATCAGCAAGAATAATTTCTGATTCCTGACAAAGCGCACGTGCGATTGAAATACGTTGTTGCTGACCACCTGATAACTCGTCAGAACGTTGATTATATTTATCTAAAATATTTACGCGTTCTAATGCATCCATCGCTTTAATTTTGTCTTCTTTAGGAAATAAACCTAATACCATTTTCCACGTAGGATGATAGCCTACACGTCCACTTAACACATTTCGAAGTACACTTGATCGTTTAACTAAATTAAAATGTTGGAAAATCATACCAATATTACGGCGCATAGCTAATAACTCTTTGCCGCGTGCTTTTGTAATAGATTTTCCTTTTATGAAAATTTCACCTGCAGTGATATCGTGCAAACGATTCACAGATCTTAATAATGTAGATTTCCCAGCACCAGATAAACCAACAATAACCGCGAATTCGCCTTTTTCAATACTTAAGTTAATATTCTTCAAGCCTACATGACCGTTAGGGTAGACTTTACTGACGTTTTTAAATTCGATTTGACTCATGTTTGACACCTTTCTTTAATAAAGAAAAGCCAAGGTAAACTGAAGCATGATAGACATTAGTTCTAGTGTACAATTCGTTTCAAATGTACAACTATAACTTTTCGGTGTCTTCGCCAGTTTAGCGCCTAGCTTTTCAATATCAATTTAGAATATAGCTATTGAACGAAAGCTTTTGAATTTTAAATTCGATCTTCGTTGTATTTTGAATTTGTGATTATTTCATATCTTTCACTAATTTTTCATACTCTCTAACAATGTCGAAATTCGAATCTTTCGTATCAGTGTATCCTTCGTGTGAATATACTTCGCTAATAATTTTGTGACCTTCTTTTGATTTAGCAATATCTATAAATGCCTTTTTCAATTTCTTTTGGAAGTCTTTATCCATATCAGGTCTTACAGAAATTGTGTCATTCGGAATAGCTTGTGTTAATTTTAAAATTCTTGTATCTTTAAATACATTTGGTTGATCTTTTTTAACTGTATTACGTGCATCGTTAAATACTGCTGCAGCATCTACATCTCCATTTAATAATGAAATTACTGCTTGGTCATGACCTTTTACGTTTACAATTTTCATGTCTTTTGTTGCATTAATACCTGCTTCATTTTTCAACATCGCTAGTGGGAATGTATACCCGGCAGTTGAAGTAACATCTTGTAATGCGATTTTTTTACCTTTTAAATCTTTTAAGCTTTTAATTTTCGAGTCTTTTTTAACAAGTATTTCTGATTTGTAACTGTCTACAAGTTCTTTACTTGCAGAACCATCTTCTTTTACACCAAAACGTTGTGCTTGTAATAATAAATCAGCTGCTTTTTGATCATGTGCCAATGTGTATGCTGTTGGTGGTAAGAAACCAACATCGACTTTTTTAGATTTCATAGCTTCTACTATTGTGTTGTAGTTAGTAGATACAGATACCTTAACTGGAATACCTAACTCCTTAGATAACAACTTTTCTAATGGCTTCGCTTTAGCTTCTAAAGTCCCGGCATTTTGAGAAGGTACAAATTGAACTGTTAATTCTTTAGGTTTGTATCCTCCTGATTTAGAGTCTGAATCATTACTGCTGTTCTTTTGATTATCCAAAGAACTTGAATTCCCACATGCTGCTGCAAAAACAATGACTGCTAACATTAACACAAATAAATACTTGAAATTTTTCATTTTGATAACTGTCCCCTTCACATTCTTAATCGTGTAATATGTATGCATTAAAATTACACTTATAGCGTATCATATTTAAATGTAAAAAAGTATTTTATAAAAATGAATTTTAATAACTTTCTTTAAGAGTGTGATAAGATTTTGTAAATTTTTAGTTAATTTGCCTGTTTTCAACTTATATTTATCCTATAATTCAAGAGCAAATAAAAATCAAAAGGAGCCTCATAAAATGAAAAAAATATATAAGTCATTAACTGTCTCTGCAATTGTTGCAACGGTATCATTAAGTGCATTATCACAATCTTTAGCTATAACACATGCGTCACAACCTACAAAACAACAGCAAACAGTATTATTTGATCGTTCCCATGGTCAAACAGCTGGTGCTGCAGATTGGGTAAGTGATGGTGCATTTTCAGATTATGCAGATTCAATGCAAAAACAAGGCTATGATGTTAAAGCGATAGATGGTCATTCGAACATAACAGAAGCAAGTTTGAAAAACTCTAAAATATTTGTCATTCCTGAGGCTAACATTCCTTTCAAAGAATCAGAACAGGCTGCAATCGTCAATTACGTTAAGCAAGGCGGTAACGTTGTCTTTATTTCAGATCACTATAATGCGGATAGAAATTTAAATCGTATTGATTCATCTGAAGCAATGAATGGTTATAGACGTGGTGCTTATGAGGATATGTCGAAAGGTATGAATACAGAAGAAAAAAGTTCTACAGCAATGCAAGGTGTGAAAAGCTCAGATTGGCTATCTACTAACTTTGGCGTGCGTTTTCGTTACAATGCGTTAGGTGATTTAAATACGAGTAATATAGTTACTGCAAAAGAAAGTTTTGGTATTACTGAAGGTGTTAAATCAGTATCCATGCATGCAGGTTCCACATTAGCCATCACCAATCCTGAAAAAGCTAAAGGTATTGTGTATACACCAGAAAAACTGCCAGCTAAAAGTAAATGGTCACATGCTGTAGATCAAGGTATTTATAACGGTGGAGGTAAGGAAGAAGGTCCATATGTTGCAATATCAAAAGTAGGTAAAGGTAAAGCAGCTTTCATCGGTGATTCATCACTAGTGGAAGATAGTTCGCCAAAATATGTGAGAGAAGATACTGGGGAAAAGAAGAAAACATATGATGGATTTAAAGAGCAAGACAATAGCAAATTATTAAATAATATAACGACTTGGATGTCTAAAGATAATGATGGGAAATCACTTAAGGCGAGTGGAGTAACATTAGATACTAAGACTAAGTTGCTTGATTTTGAAAAGCCAGCAAACTCAACAGAGCCTGAAAAAGAACCGTGGGCACAACCACCAAGTGGTTATAAATGGTACGATCCAACAACCTTCAAAGCAGGTAGTTATGGCAGTGAAAAAGGAGGGGGACCTCAGCCGAATACACCAGATGATAATACGCCAACAAATCAGAATGGGAAAGTATCATTTGATATTCCACAAGATGTATCTGTAAATGAGCCATTTGAATTAGCGATTCATTTAAAAGGTTTTGAAGCGAACCAAACACTTGAGAATCTTAGAGTTGGCATTTACAAAGAGGGTGGACAACAAATTGGACAATTCTCAAATGGAAATGGTGCATTCAGCCCTCCAGGATACAGTACGTTGTCAACAGTTAAAACTGATGAAAATGGAGATGCTACGATCAAAATTAATGCAAAAGTACTTGAAAATACTGAAGGGTCAAAGATTCGTTTGAAACTCGGTGACAAAACCTTGATTACAACAGACTTCAAATAAATATATAATAGATTTAAGAAAGTATGTTTTTGATTTAAGGAGTGGTTGAGGATGTCAAACATAGCATTTTATGTCGTGAGTGATGTGCATGGTTATATTTTTCCAACAGATTTTACGAGTAGAAATCAATATCAGCCTATGGGACTGTTACTAGCGAATCATGTTATTGAACAAGACAGAAGGCAGTATGACCAGAGTTTTAAAATAGATAATGGTGATTTCTTGCAAGGGTCACCATTTTGTAATTACTTAATCGCGCATAGCGGCAATAGTCAGCCTTTAGTTGATTTTTATAATCGAATGGCATTCGACTTTGGTACGCTAGGTAATCATGAGTTTAATTATGGATTGCCATACTTAAAAGACACTATAAGTAAACTTAACCATCCAATATTGTGTGCAAATATTTATGAAAATGATAGTACATTGACGGATAATGGTGTGCAGTATTTTCATGCGGGTAATCAAACAGTTGGTGTAATAGGATTGACGACACAATTTATCCCGCATTGGGAACAGCCAGAGCATATTCAGACACTTACATTTCATAGTGCTTTAGAAACACTTCAACAACACTTACCTGAAATGAAGCGGCGTGCTGATATTGTAGTAGTTTGTTATCATGGGGGCTTTGAAAAAGATTTAGAAAGTGGTAATTCAACCGAAGTATTGACGGGTGAAAATGAAGGCTATGCCATGTTAGAAGCATTTTCACAAGACATTGATATCTTTATTACTGGCCACCAACATCGACAAATTGCTGGGATGTATAAGGATACGGCCGTGATTCAACCTGGTACGAGAGGTACAACTGTAGGGAAAGTTGTCTTAAATACTGATGAATATGAAAATGTATCCGTTGAATCATGTGAATTACTGCCTGTTATAGATGATTCTACATTTTCTATTGATGAAGATGACCAATATTTACGTAAGCAGTTAGAGGACTGGTTAGATTACGAAATTACTACATTGCCATATGATATGACGATTGATCATGCATTTAGGGCACGTGTAGCACCGCATCCATTTACTAATTTTATGAATTACGCTTTACTAGAAAAAAGTGGTGCAGATGTTGCCTGCACAGCTTTGTTTGATTCTGCTAGTGGTTTCAAGCAGGTCGTGACGATGAGAGATGTTATTAACAATTATCCATTTCCAAATACATTTAAAGTTTTAGCTGTAAGTGGTGCCAAACTTAAAGAAGCCATTGAACGATCAGCAGAATATTTTGACGTGCAAGATGGAGAAATAAGTGTGAGCGCAGACTTCCTTGAACCTAAACCACAACACTTTAATTATGATATATATGGTGGCGTAAGTTATACCATTCATGTTGGAAAACCGAACGGAGAACGCGTGAGTGACATGAAGATAAAAGGTCATCCAGTTGATTTAAAGCAGACATATACAATTTGTGTGAATAATTATCGTGCAGTTGGCGGTGGTCAGTATGATATGTATATCGACGCGCCAGTTATAAAAGATATTCAAGTTGAAGGCGCACAACTACTTATTGATTTTTTATCAAATCATAATTTGATGCGCATCCCACAAGTTGTTGATTTTAAAGTTGAAAAGTGACGAAAAAGATATATGTTTAAAGCGAGAAAGTATTATTTTTAGACGACGTGATTGAAATGTCACGCCCTGTCAAAATGAATAGTTTGTTAAAGTTGTATTTTGATAAAAATATACTGACACCACAAAAATTATTGAATTATTTGAAAGTCGATGAAATATTTCTGAATCATCTAGCAGGTATTAATTTAAAACTCTTTAAGGATTATGTTAATGAAAATAGAGAATATAATATAACGAATCTATATAAATAAGACACAAATATGTAAAGCTCGAGCTGAAAAGATCATCATTTCAGTTCGAGGTTTTTTATGTGTAACATCTGTTGATAGGTATCTATAAAGTCTTGTAAATGTTGTGTTTTACGCGACATAACGGGCTTTTTAGACTGTTGAAGAATATTCAGAATTAAATATATAATTATGAATAAATTATGTCATTGGAAAAATTATGTTTTCAAAATCATTCTTAAAACATTGAAATAACAGTGATTTCAAGAAAACATTTATTTTAAAATTTGATATTTGTTCAAATAATATTCGAAATTTAATTTTTTTGTATAGAATTCTCTTTATATCCGCGAAAACATATACTATAATGTTTGTGAAATAATTCACAAACTAAAAAGGAGTGGTTGTATATGTTAACTATACCTGAAAAAGAAAATCGTGGATCGAAAGAACAAGAAGTGGCTATTATGATTGATGCCCTAGCTGATAAAGGGAGAAAAGCTCTAGAAGCATTATCTAAAAAGTCACAAGAAGAGATTGATCATATTGTTCATCAAATGAGCTTAGCGGCTGTTGATCAACATATGGTGCTAGCAAAATTAGCACATGAAGAAACTGGAAGAGGTATATACGAAGATAAAGCAATTAAAAATCTATATGCTTCTGAATATATTTGGAATTCAATTAAAGATAATAAAACAGTAGGAATTATTGGTGAAGATAAAGAAAAAGGACTGACATATGTAGCGGAACCAATTGGTGTCATTTGTGGTGTAACACCTACAACGAATCCTACATCTACAACAATCTTTAAAGCAATGATTGCAATCAAAACAGGTAATCCAATTATTTTTGCATTCCATCCAAGCGCGCAAGAATCATCGAAACGTGCAGCTGAAGTTATGTTAGAGGCTGCAATCAAAGCAGGTGCACCGAATGATATCATTCAATGGATTGATGTGCCATCTATCGAAGCGACAAAACAATTAATGAATCATAAGGGGATTGCGTTAGTGTTGGCAACAGGTGGCTCTGGCATGGTTAAATCTGCATATTCAACTGGAAAACCAGCGTTAGGTGTAGGACCAGGTAACGTACCTTCTTATATTGAAAAAACAGCACATATTAAACGTGCAGTAAACGATATTATTGGTTCAAAAACATTTGATAATGGTATGATTTGTGCTTCTGAACAAGTTGTAGTGATTGATAAAGAAATTTATAAAGACGTTACAAATGAATTTAAGGCCCATCAAGCGTACTTTGCTAAAAAAGACGAATTACAACGTTTAGAAAATGCAATTATGAATGAATATAAAACAGGTATTAAGCCTGATATTGTAGGTAAATCTGCAGTCGAAATTGCTGAACTAGCTGGTATTACTGTCCCCGAAAATACAAAACTTATCATAGCTGAAATTAGCGGTGTAGGTTCAGACTATCCGTTATCTCGTGAAAAATTATCCCCAGTATTAGCTTTAGTAAAAGCTCAATCTACAAAACAAGCATTTCAAATTTGTGAAGACACATTGCACTTTGGTGGATTAGGTCATACGGCCGTTATCCACACAGAAGATGAAACATTACAAAAAGACTTTGGTCTTAGAATGAAAGCGTGTCGTGTACTTGTAAATACACCATCAGCAGTTGGAGGTATTGGTGATATGTATAACGAATTGATTCCATCTTTAACATTAGGTTGTGGTTCTCACGGTAGAAACTCTATTTCACACAATGTAAGCGCAACGGATTTATTAAATATTAAAACGATTGCTAAACGTCGTAATAATACACAAATATTCAAGGTTCCTTCCCAAATTTATTTTGAAGAAAATGCAATTATGAGCCTTACAGCGATGGAAAATATTGAAAAAGTTATGATTGTCTGTGATCCTGGTATGGTCGAATTGGGATATACGAAAACTGTTGAAAAAGTATTGAATCAACGACCTGATCAGCCGCATATTAAAGTGTTTAGTGATGTTGAGCCAAACCCATCAACGAATACTGTCTATAAAGGCTTAGAAATGATGATAGATTTTCAACCAGATACAATTATTGCACTTGGTGGTGGCTCTGCAATGGATGCTGCCAAAGCAATGTGGATGTTCTTTGAGCACCCAGAAACTTCATTCTTTGGTGCAAAACAAAAATTCTTAGACATAGGTAAACGTACTTATAAAATTGGCATGCCTGAAAATGCAACATTTATTTGTATACCAACGACATCGGGTACAGGTTCTGAAGTGACTCCATTTGCTGTTATTACTGATAGTGAAACGAATGTAAAATATCCATTGGCAGATTTTGCATTAACACCTGATGTAGCAATTATCGATCCTCAGTTTGTTATGAGTGTTCCGAAAAGCGTCACAGCAGATACTGGTATGGATGTTTTAACACATGCGATGGAGTCATATGTGTCAGTCATGGCATCGGATTATACTAGAGGATTAAGTTTACAAGCGATTAAGCTAACGTTCGAATATTTAAAATCATCTGTTGAACAAGGTGATAAAGTTTCAAGAGAGAAAATGCATAATGCTTCAACATTAGCTGGAATGGCATTTGCCAATGCTTTCTTAGGTATCGCGCACTCAATTGCACATAAAGTTGGTGGCGAATATGGTATACCACATGGTAGAACAAATGCGATATTACTTCCACATATTATTCGTTATAATGCTAAAGATCCACAAAAACATGCGTTATTCCCTAAATATGAATTCTTTAGAGCGGACACAGATTATGCAGATATCGCGAAATTCTTAGGATTAAAAGGAAATACGACAGAAGCACTCGTAGAATCATTGGCCAAAGCTGTTTACGAATTAGGTCAATCGGTTGGCATTGAAATGAACTTGAAAGCACAAGGTGTTTCTGAAGAAAAATTAAATAGCACTATTGATAGAATGGCAGAGCTAGCATTTGAAGATCAATGTACAACTGCAAACCCAAAAGAGGCGCTCATTAGTGAAATTAAAGGTATCATTCAAACAGCATATGATTATGAAGAATAGTTTTTCAAGATTGTGCCACGAATGATAGAGCTTAAACCTCTGAAATTAAAAGTTTAATCATATATCAAATGAAATGATAAGTCGGTAATCATAATTGGTTATCGGCTTTTTATTTTTTATCATCAAAATATCTATCAAAATAATCATAAAAAAATAAAAAGTTCAAATAAATAATTTCTTAAGATTGAGATTATTTTCACAAAGTCTTACACTTTTAGAGTATAATTATTTTTAAAGGCATATAAATGTGAAAGAAGAAATATTTACCTTTAAAAGTAATTTATTGTTTAAATACATTGTAATATGTAAATACTATATATATAATACCAACAATATTGAAAAATTTAAGGGAGGTAAATAATGGATAGTGCATTAGAATTAACAAAAATTAAAGAAGTGTTACAAAAAAACTTAAAGATATTAATTATCTTGCCACTATTATTTTTAATTATTAGCGCGATTGTTACGTTTTTTGTCTTATCACCTAAATATCAAGCTAATACACAAATTTTAGTGAATCAAACTAAAGGTGACAATCCTCAGTTTATGGCACAAGAAGTACAAAGTAATATCCAGCTTGTAAATACGTATAAAGAAATTGTTAAAAGTCCGAGAATTTTAGATGAGGTGTCGAAAGACTTAAATCATAAATACTCACCTTCTAAATTATCGAGTATGTTAACAATTACAAACCAAGAAAATACACAACTTATCAACATCCAAGTTAAAAGTGGTCATAAACAGGATTCTGAAAAAATTGCGAATAGTTTCGCTAAAGTAACAAGTAAACAAATTCCAAAGATTATGAGTGTAGATAACGTATCAATTTTATCTAAAGCAGATGGTACAGCAGTTAAAGTCGCACCAAAAACGGTAGTGAATTTAATTGGTGCATTCTTCTTAGGATTAGTTATCGCATTGATATATGTATTCTTCAAAGTTATTTTCGATAAGCGAATTAAGGATGAAGAAGACGTAGAGAAAGAATTGGGATTACCAGTATTAGGTTCAATTCAAAAATTTAATTAAGGATGGTTGCTACTTATGTCAAAAAAGGAAAATACGACAACGACACTATTTGTATATGAAAAACCGAAATCTACAATTAGTGAAAAATTTCGGGGTATACGCTCAAACATCATGTTTTCAAAAGCAAATGGTGAAGTAAAGCGTTTGTTAGTTACTTCTGAAAAGCCTGGTGCGGGTAAAAGTACAGTTGTATCGAACGTCGCGATTACGTATGCTCAAGCAGGCTATAAGACTTTAGTAATTGACGGTGATATGCGTAAGCCAACACAAAACTATATTTTTAATGAACAAAATAATAATGGATTATCAAATTTAATTATTGGTAGAACTACGATGTCAGAAGCAATTACATCAACAGAAATTGACAATTTAGATTTACTCACAGCAGGTCCTGTACCTCCTAATCCATCAGAACTAATAGCTTCTGAAAGATTTAAAGAATTAGTTGATCTTTTCAATGAACGTTATGACATTATTATCGTTGATACACCACCAGTTAATACTGTGACGGATGCACAACTATATGCACGTGCCATTAAAGATAGCTTGTTAGTTATTGATAGTGAAAAAAATGATAAAAATGAAGTTAAAAAAGCAAAAGCGCTTATGGAGAAAGCAGGCAGTAACATTTTAGGTGTCATTTTAAACAAGACCAAGGTCGATAAATCGTCTAGTTATTATCACTATTACGGAGATGAATAAATATGATTGATATTCATAATCATATATTGCCTGACATCGATGACGGACCTAAAAATGAAACTGATATGCTCGAGCTTTTAAAGCAAGCAACAACACAAGGTATTACAGAAATAATCGTAACACCACATCACTTACACCCACGATATAATACTCCAATAGAAAAAGTGAAATCATGTTTAAACCATATTCAAAACTTAGCTGAAGTTCAAAAGCTGAACTTAAAGTTTTATTATGGTCAGGAAATAAGAATTACTGATCAAATACTTAAAGATATTGATCATAAAGATATTACTGGTATTAATGATTCACGCTATTTACTCATAGAATTCCCATCAAATGAAGTTCCACATTATACTGATCAATTATTTTTCGAGTTACAAAGTAAAGGATTTATACCTATCATTGCACACCCAGAGCGTAATAAGGCAATCACCCAAAATCTTGATATTCTTTACGATTTAATTAATAAAGGGGCATTAAGTCAAATTACAACATCATCTCTTGCGGGGATATCTGGTAAAAAAATTAGAAAATTAGCAATACAAATGATTGAAAATAATCTGACCCATTTTATAGGATCAGATGCGCATAACAGAAAAATAAGACCATTCTTAATGAATGATTTATTCAAAGATAAAAAATTACGTCAATATCAAGATGATATGAACGAATTTATAAGTAATGCGAAGTTAGTTGTTAATAATAAAAAAATTCCTAAACGAATGCCACAACAAGACTATAAACAGAAAAGATGGTTTGGGTTATAAACAGCAAATGAGGGGTTTTATGGCACATTTATCTGTGAAATTGCGGCTTCTAATATTAGCATTAATCGATTCGCTGATTGTGACAGTTTCAGTGTTTGTGAGTTACTACATTTTAGAGCCGTATTTCAAAACATACTCTGTCAAATTACTAATATTGGCAGCTGTTTCACTATTCATATCACATCATATTTCAGCATTTATTTTTAATATGTACCATCGTGCATGGGAATATGCCAGTGTGAGTGAATTAATTTTAATTGTTAAAGCTGTTACGACATCTATTGTTATAACTATGATTGTCGTGACAATTGTAACAGGCAACAGACCGTTTTTTAGGCTGTATTTAATTACTTGGATGATGCACTTGATTTTAATAGGTGGCTCGCGTCTCTTTTGGCGAATTTACCGAAAATATCTTGGGGGTAAATCATTTAATAAAAAAACTACTCTAGTTGTTGGTGCAGGTCAAGCAGGATCAATGCTGATTAGACAAATGTTGAAAAGTGATGAGATGAAACTTGAACCAGTATTAGCTGTTGATGATGATGAACATAAACGTAATATCACCATTACTGAAGGTGTTAAAGTTCAAGGGAAGATAGCAGACATACCAGAATTAGTGAAAAAATATAAAATTAAAAAAATTATTATCGCTATTCCGACAATCGGGCAAGGGCGTTTGAAAGAGATTAATAATATTTGCCATTTAGACGGTGTTGAATTATTGAAAATGCCTAACATTGAAGACGTGATGTCTGGTGAATTGGAAGTCAATCAATTGAAAAAAGTTGAAGTGGAAGATTTGTTAGGCAGAGATCCCGTTGAGCTAGATATGGATATGATATCAAAAGAATTAACGAATAAAACTATTCTAGTGACAGGTGCAGGTGGTTCAATTGGTTCTGAAATTTGCAGACAAGTATGTAACTTTTATCCAGAACGAATTATCTTGCTTGGACATGGTGAAAACAGTATTTATTTAATTAATCGAGAATTACGTAATCGTTTTGGAAAACACTTTGATATTGTGCCTGTTATTGCAGACGTTCAAAATAGAGCGCGCATGTTTGAAATTATGGATCAATATAAACCATATGCAGTTTATCACGCAGCGGCACATAAACACGTACCGTTAATGGAATATAATCCTGAAGAAGCAGTTCGTAATAATATTTTAGGGACAAAAAATACTGCAGAAGCAGCGAAACATGCAGGTGTAAAGAAATTCGTGATGATTTCCACCGATAAGGCAGTTAACCCACCTAATGTTATGGGTGCTTCAAAACGTATTGCAGAAATGATTATTCAAAGCTTAAACGATGAAACGCATCGAACAGATTTTGTTGCAGTAAGATTTGGTAATGTACTTGGTTCGAGAGGATCCGTGATTCCGCTTTTTAAAAGTCAAATTGAAGCGGGAGGTCCAGTTACTGTAACGCATCCTGAGATGACAAGATATTTTATGACGATACCCGAAGCTTCTAGATTAGTTTTACAAGCAGGTGCACTCGCAGAAGGTGGCGAAGTATTTGTGTTGGACATGGGAGAACCAGTCAAGATTGTAGATTTAGCCCGCAACTTAATTAAGTTAAGTGGTAAAAAAGAAGAAGATATACGTATCACATATACGGGTATTAGACCTGGCGAAAAAATGTTTGAAGAGTTAATGAATAAAGACGAAGTACACCCTGAACAAGTATATGAAAAAATTTATCGCGGTAAAGTAAAGCATATGACAAGTAATCAAGTTGAAGCGATTATTCAAGATATTGTAAATGATTTTAGTAAAGAAAAAATTATTAACTATGCCAATGGCAAAAAGGGGAATAATGATGTTTGATGACAAAATTTTATTAATAACTGGTGGCACAGGCTCATTCGGTAATGCTGTTATGAAACGCTTTTTAGATTCTAACATCAAAGAAATTAGAATTTTCTCGCGTGATGAGAAAAAACAGGATGATATTCGAAAGAAATATAACAACTCTAAATTGAAGTTTTATATTGGAGATGTGCGTGATAGTCATAGTGTAGATACAGCCATGCGGGATGTTGATTATGTATTCCATGCAGCTGCGTTAAAGCAAGTACCATCGTGTGAATTTTTCCCAGTTGAAGCGGTAAAGACCAACATTATTGGTACTGAAAATGTATTACAGAGTGCTATTCATCATAATGTTAGAAAGGTCATTTGTTTATCTACAGACAAAGCAGCGTATCCAATTAATGCAATGGGGATATCAAAAGCGATGATGGAAAAAGTGTTCGTGGCAAAATCGCGAAATGTACGAAGTGAACAAACGCTAATTTGTGGCACGAGGTATGGAAACGTGATGGCTTCAAGAGGATCTGTAATCCCGTTATTTATAGACAAAATTAAGGCGGGAGAGCCTTTGACGATTACTGATCCAGAAATGACTCGTTTCTTAATGAGTTTAGAAGATGCGGTGGAGCTCGTTGTTCATGCATTTAAACATGCAGAGACAGGCGACATCATGGTTCAGAAAGCACCTAGTTCCACTGTAGGTGACCTTGCAACAGCCTTATTAGAATTATTTGATGCGGATAATGATATTGAGATTATCGGGACTCGTCACGGAGAAAAGAAGGCAGAAACCTTATTGACACGAGAAGAGTACGCGCACTGTGAAGACATGGGTGAATATTTTAGAGTGCCGGCAGACTCCAGAGATTTAAACTATAGTAATTACGTTGAAACTGGTAACGAAAAGATTACTAAAGCTTATGAATATAACTCCGATAACACACATATTTTAACAGTAGAGGAAATAAAAGAAAAACTACTGACGCTAGAATATGTTAGAAACGAATTGAATAATTATAAAGATTCAATGAGATAGGAGAGATTGATGTTGAACATTGTAATTACAGGAGCAAATGGATTTGTAGGGAAAAATTTAAAAGCAGATTTATCATCAACAACAGATCATCACATTTATGAAATACATCGACAAACAGATGAAGAGGATTTAGAGAAGGCTTTATTAAAAGCAGATTTTGTTGTCCATTTAGCGGGCGTTAATAGACCTGAATATAATAAAGAATTCAGTTTAGGAAATGTAAGTTACTTAGACCATATACTTGAGATATTAACGAGAAATACAAAAAAGCCAACGATATTGTTATCGTCATCAATACAAGCAACGCAAGATAATCCTTATGGAGAAAGTAAGTTGCAAGGGGAACAGCTATTAAGACAATATGCTGAGGAGTATGGCAACCCGATTTACATTTATCGATGGCCAAATCTATTTGGTAAATGGTGCAAACCGAACTATAACTCAGTTATTGCGACATTTTGTTACAAAATAGCACGAGATGAAGAAATACAAGTGAATGATCGCAATGTTGAACTGACGCTAAACTATGTGGATGACATTGTGGCCGAAATTAAACGCGCAATTGAAGGGGAACCAACGATTGAAAATGGTGTGCCTACAGTTCCAAATGTTTTTAAAGTGACACTTGGAGAAATTGTAGATTTATTATATAAATTTAAACAATCACGAATCGATCGAACGTTACCAAAGTTAGACAATGTATTTGAAAAAGATTTATATAGTACGTACTTAAGTTATTTGCCGACGACGGACTTTAGCTATCCACTTGTAATGAATGTGGATGATAGAGGTTCATTTACAGAATTTATAAAATCACCGGATCGTGGTCAAGTATCTGTAAATATATCTAAACCAGGTATTACTAAGGGGAATCATTGGCATCATACTAAAAATGAAAAGTTTTTAGTTGTATCAGGTAGAGGTGTGATTCGCTTTAGACATGTTAATGATGATGAAGTCATAGAATATTATGTTTCTGGTGACAAACTGGAAGTCGTAGACATACCTGTCGGATATACACATAATATTGAAAATTTAGGTGATACAGATATGGTAACTATTATGTGGGTGAATGAGATGTTTGATCCAACTAAGCCAGACACCTATTTCTTGGAGGTATAGCATATGGAAAAGTTAAAGTTAATGACCATAGTTGGTACAAGACCTGAAATTATTCGTTTATCATCGACGATAAAAGCATGTGATAAATATTTTAACCAAATATTAGTACACACAGGGCAAAACTATGACTATACGTTAAATCAAATTTTCTTTGATGATTTGGAATTAAGACAGCCGGACCACTATTTAGAGGCAGTTGGAAGTAACCTCGGAGAAACGATGGGGAATATTATTGCAAAATCATATGACGTTTTAGCAAGTGAACAACCAGATGCACTTTTAATTCTTGGTGATACAAATAGTTGTTTAGCAGCAGTATCTGCTAAACGTTTAAAAATACCTGTTTTTCATATGGAAGCGGGTAACAGATGTTTTGATCAAAATGTACCTGAAGAAATTAATCGTAAAATCGTTGATCATGTTAGTGATGTCAATTTACCTTACACGGAGCATAGCAGACGCTATTTATTAGATGAAGGCTTCAATAAAGCGAATATCTTTGTGACAGGTTCACCGATGACTGAAGTGATAGAAGCACATCAAGATAAAATCAATCAAAGTGATGTGTTAAATGAGCTTGGATTAGAACCACAACAATATATTTTAGTATCTGCACATAGAGAAGAAAATATTGATAATGAAGACAATTTTAATTCATTAATGAATGCGATTAATGACATTGCTAAAAAATATCAAATGCCTGTTATTTATTCGACACATCCAAGAAGTTGGAAAAAAATTGAAGAAAGCCAATTTGAATTTGATCCATTAGTTAGACAGTTAAAACCATTTGGATTCTTTGATTACAATGCATTACAAAAAGATGCATTCGTTGTGTTATCAGATAGCGGCACCTTATCAGAGGAGTCTTCAATATTGAAGTTTCCAGGTGTGCTTATCCGTACTTCGACAGAAAGACCAGAAGTATTAGATAAAGGGACAGTGATAGTTGGTGGTATAAGCTATAACAATCTTATTCAATCTGTTGAACTAGCAAGAGAGATGCAAAATAATAACGAACCGATGATTGATGCAATAGATTACAAAGACACAAATGTTTCAACAAAAGTAGTCAAAATCATTCAAAGCTATAAGGACATTATTAATCGAAATACTTGGAGGAAATGATGATGAAGATAGCGATTCTTGGCGCTACAAATATTAAGCACATGTCATTGTTATCGCATTACTTAAACCATATTGATTTGGAGAGCAATGACGTGGACATTATATATACTGACAAATATGATATCAACGAGCATATCCAAGGCATCAACAATTATTATAAATACAAAGTAAATATTAAAGACAATTGGTCATTTTTCAAAAAAGCTAGAACGTATTATCAATTTAAGCCCTATGCAAAACAAATTCTGAGACAAAATAAGTATGATTTTATTATTGTTTGGGGAAGTTATACGGGACATTTGTTTAAGGGGTTTTTAAAAAAGCACTATAAAAACAAATTTATCTTAAATATAAGAGATTACTTTTATGAAAGAAATAAACTCATTAAGCATAGAATGAAAAAAATTGTTAATACCAGTAGACTAACGACGTTATCTTCAGAGGGTTTTCTATCTTTTTTACCAAAATCTGATAAGTATAGAATTATTTATAGTTATAACTTAAGTATTATTGAAGAAAGTTATGTAAATAAAAGTTATAAATCAATACTCCCTATTAATATAGGGTTTATAGGAAATGTCAGATTTAATGAGATAAATGAAGCATTAATGAAAGAACTTGCTAATGATCCAAGGTTCCATTTGCAATATTTTGGAACGGGATCGAAACATTTAGAAGCATTTGCTCAAAAAAATCATATAAATAACGTTACATTTTCAGGTGGCTTTGATTTGACAGATACGCCTAAATTCTTAAATAAAATTGACATTCTGAATAATTTGTTTGGTAATCAAAATATTGCTTTAGATACAGCTTTATCAATAAGAATGTACTATGCCTTGTTTTTAAATAAACCTATTATTACAACTGAGGGTACATTTACTGCTACGGAAGCGAATAAATTTGGATTGGGGTTTAGTGTTAGTCCAGAAAATTTAAAAGGTATAGGTGATGTATTGATGAATTGGTATAACAATTTGGATGTAAATGACATTGAAAATAAAAGAGAAACTTATAGAAATAATGTAATTGAAAATAATAAACAGTTTTATAAGGAAATAGGTAGGATATTCAATGAATAAATTCTACAATGTCACATCATATGTCATTGCTATTTTAATATTTCCATGTCTTATATTTGGAGACAAACCATTATTATTTCTAGCACCTATATGTTATGGAGTTGGAAAACTCCTTTTAAGTTTCTCTAATAATGCAAATTTCAAGTTCTCAAAAATTGTATATGATGTTTTGGGTTTTCTAAGATTAGTCATCATACCAGCAATGATTGCCTTATTCAATGATTCAATTATAGATAATTTGCCATTAGGACAAACATATTTTAATGAAGCAGTTTTATACATGTGTGTAGAGTTTATCATAGGTTCATTATTTATTTTGATTCTATCAAGGACAAGGTTATTTAAACAAAAAGTAGTGACACGCAATAATTTTAAGCTTTCTGGATCACCAATTTATTACATTCTATTTAGTTTAGTTATTTTTGGAATATTTTTAGTTTCTCCAGGAGTAAGAAAAAATATATCATTTTTAATCATCAAAACAGATGCAATGGGTAGAGGAACGGAGACGGCAAGTAGTTTAAATGTCCTTTTTGTTATGTTATTTCAACTGGCTTTAGCACTTTTATTTTTAGTTATTGCGTATGCGTCATATAAAAAATACAAAGATAACCCTAAAATTTATTATGCTATATTACCGCTATTTATAGGAGTTATTAATATTAGTTTAATTGTTGGTGAAAGAAGAAGTTATCAACTTTATACAATGATTGCTGTTTTAACAGTTGTTTCATTGTTGTTTTTTAAACATAAAAGACGTATCAATATTGTCATTATTTCGGTAGGTATCTTTGTATTAGCATTAATGACATTATATAAGGAATTATATGTGTTTAATTATACATCGTATAGCGAAGCACTTAAGAGCACAAGTGTAGGTAACTTGAGAATCGTTGATACGTTACAATCATATTTTTATGGACCGAGTAACATTGCGGCTTCTATAGATTATTTAAATTATTATAGTGGTTCATTTAAACAATATTTATTCGATAATACGAGAGCTATTTTTGGTATTAACTTTTTTATAGATAAACAACATTTAATTACGAGTCAACTTTTCAATCAGTTGATATATGGTAGTAAACAATTGACCGGTCATCTTATATCGAGTGCAGGATACGGCATTATATACTTTGGACCATTATTCTTCTATTTGAATTTGCTAGCAAATATTTTCTTTGCATTTTTAGTCGAATATATTATTCGCAGAAGTAAATCCTTAGAAGTGATATTTATTGGCACATACATTTATATGCGACTTATCACAAATGTTTTCAGTCATCCAACACCACTAATTACACTGATTTCTATGATTTTAGTTGTATACTCTATAGCTATCGTCCCAGGCATTATTATTAAAAATTTCACTAAAAAAGTAGGGATAGAATGATAATCAAAACATTTATGAAAACCAAACTGTTTAGATTAATGAATACACCGCTATTGTTGTTTTATAAAAAAGAATATTTAACTGGATACTATTTTGAAAATAAAGTAGCTGGATGGTTATGGGCGTGGAAGGCAGTTCCATTTAAATTGTTAGGTATTAATGCTCGTATACCATTTCCAGCTGACATAACTGTCAGAATGCATAATCCAAATAATATTGTTTTTGATAAAAATGATATTCATATATTCCAATCACCAGGTACGTATTTTAATAATTTTTCAGCAGTAATATATCTAGGAAGAGGTGTCTACATAGCACCTAATGTAGGTATTATTACAGCAAATCATGACATTAAAAATTTAAAGTCACATGTCCCAGGAAAAGATGTCAAAATAGGCAATTATAGCTGGATAGGTATGAATTCAGTCATATTACCAGGCGTTGAGTTAGGGGATCATACTATAGTAGGTGCTGGATCAGTTGTTACAAAAAGTTTTCCTGAAGGCAACGTTATTATAGGCGGAAATCCAGCGAAAATCATTAAGAAAATCTGAGGCTAATTATGAAAATAAATAAATTTATTAGTGATTCATTTTTAATGATTTTAAGTAGCGGTATTGCGCAAATCATACTAATCGTCACAACTCCAATTATTACAAGGTTATATTCGCCAGCTGAATTTGGAGAGTTTACGATTTTCTCTAATATCGCAATGATTCTAATACCGATTATTAATGCAAGATATGATTTATTAATTGTAAATGCTAAAAATGATCGTATTGCAAATATACTTTCACAGATTAGCTTTTTAATATCATTAGTCATTATATTAATACTAATTCCAGTATTTATGGTTAGTGCATTATTGTTTCCAAATTTTATACTAGATTTTATTTTTATTATTGTCATGTTGTTTTTGGTAAGTTTAACGAATATATTTACGAATTATTTAAATAAGGAACGGAAATATAAAGTATTAAGTTTGATTAACGTTTTTAGAGCTGCATCAATGGCATTACTTCAAATCATATTTGGTTTTTTAGCATTTGGAAGTCTAGGTTTAATCATTGGATTTTCATTGTCTTATATTGCAGGTCTAACACTCGGATATAGAACCTTTAAAAAGCATTTTAATATTGTAAAAGATAAAGAAGAGGCAAAGGAGATATTTTTAGAAAATAAGAATCAGTTAGTTTATTCAACACCATCAATATTATTAAATAGTTTATCTTTTTCGGTTGTTGTGTTCTTTATAGGTATTTTGTATACAAACACTGAAGTAGGTATATATGGGATGGCGATCAGAGTATTGGGTATTCCAGTCACAATTATTTCTTTAGGTTTATCAAAAATATTTATGCAACAAGCCAATGATTATTACATCGAGTATGGTAATTTTCGGAATTTGTTACTTAAATTTAGTTCAGCATTAATCATAGTTTCAATCATACTCTATGTACCACTTTATTTATTCAGCGAAGAACTAGTAAATATATTATTAGGAAAAAATTGGGGTGATGCAATTATTGTAATTAAAATTGTTATCCCATTATTTGTAGTAAGACTGATTGTATCTACAGTGTCACTTTCTGTGATTGTATTGCAAAAACAACAGTTAGAACTTATATTACAAGCGTTATTTTTAGTAGGAACAACTATTACATTCATCATTTCTAAAATATTTAGCCTAACATTTTTAAACTTCGTTTCTATTAATACAATTGTACTAGTATTGTCGTACATTATATTTTTTATAGCACTGTTTTATTTCGCTAAAAACAAAAGATTCAAAGAAACTTAAGTTGAAATCTAAAATGACTACTGAAAAGGACGATTAGATGAGCAAAAAAAATATTTTAATACTATGCCAGTATTTTTATCCGGAGTATGTATCTTCTGCGACGTTGCCAACGCAACTGGCTGAGGATTTAACTGCTCAAGGTATCAATGTCGATGTCTTATGTGGTTGGCCATATGAATATAGTCAAAACAATAATGTCTCTAAGACGGAAACGTATCATGACATTCATATTCGACGTCTTAAATATTCAAGATTTAATAATAAAAGTAATGTTGGAAGAATAATTAATTTCTTTAGTCTATTTTCAAAGTTTGCACTAAATATGCCAAAAATGTTGAAGTACGACCACATTCTTGTTTACTCTAATCCACCCATTTTGCCATTAATACCAGACGTTTTGCATAGAGTATTTAAGAAGAAATATTCTTTTGTAGTCTATGATATTGCGCCTGACAATGCTATTAAAACAGGAGCTAC
Organism: Staphylococcus argenteus; assembly: GCF_000236925.1. NCBI lineage: Bacteria > Bacillati > Bacillota > Bacilli > Caryophanales > Staphylococcaceae > Staphylococcus > Staphylococcus argenteus. The sequence continues at coordinate 156,764 of NC_016941.1, forward strand.
TCGACCTGGTAGTATGATTGATAAATTAATGCGTTATATCAATAAAAATGTGTATAAACACGCAGACAATGTCATTGTGCTTGGTACTGAAATGAAAAATTATTTAGTAAATCATCAGATTTCTAAAAATCCTAACAACATCCATATTATTCCTAATTGGTATGATATGCGTCAGTTGCAAGACAATCATATTGAAAATGACACATTTAGAACTTATCGCGAACAATACGACAAGATTTTATTATATAGCGGTAATATGGGTCAGTTACAAGATATGGAGACACTCGTTTCATTCTTAAAATTAAATAAAAATGAAACGAAAACATTAACAATACTGTGTGGGCATGGTAAGAAATTTGCTGAAGTCAAAGCGGCTATTGAGACACATCAAATTGAAAATGTAAAAATGTTTGAATTTTTAACGGGGACAGATTACGCCGACGTCTTGAAAATTGCTGACGTTTGCTTTGCATCACTTATTAAAGAAGGTGTTGGGTTAGGAGTGCCGAGTAAAAATTATGGCTACCTAGCAGCTAAGAAGCCGTTAGTACTCATCATGGATAAACAATCTGACATTGTTCAACATGTTGAACAATATGATGCAGGTGTACAAATAGATAATGGCGATGCACAAGCTATTTATAATTTCATCAACACCCATTCTAGTCAAGCATTACAAGAAATGGGTGAGCGCGCACATCAACTGTTTAAAGATAAATATACGAGAGAAATTAATACAATGAAGTATTACAATCTGTTGAAGTGAGGAGATAATTATGAAGCGATTATTCGATGTAGTAAGTTCAATTTACGGTTTAGTAGTATTAAGTCCAATCTTATTTATAACGGCATTACTGATAAAAATTGAATCACCGGGACCAGCCATTTTCAAACAAAAAAGACCAACTGTTAATAATAAACTTTTTAATATTTATAAGTTCAGATCTATGAAAATAGACACACCCAACGTTGCAACAGATTTGATGGATTCTACTTCATATATTACAAAAACAGGCAAAGTCATTCGTAAGACATCTATAGATGAATTACCACAATTATTGAATGTTTTAAAAGGTGAAATGTCGATTGTAGGACCGAGACCAGCACTTTATAACCAATACGAGTTAATAGAAAAGCGTACAAAAGCGAATGTGCATACGATTAGACCAGGTGTGACCGGCTTAGCTCAAGTGATGGGTAGAGATGATATTACAGATGATCAAAAAGTAGCCTATGATCGTTATTATTTAACGCATCAATCCATGATGCTTGATATGTATATCATTTATAAAACAGTTAAAAATATTATTACTTCTGAAGGTGTGCATCACTAATGAGAAAAAACATTTTAATTACAGGTATGCATGGCTACATTGGAAATGCACTGAAAAATAAGCTAACTGAACAAGGGCATCGAGTGAATCAAATCAATGTTAGGAATCAATTATGGAAGTCAACTTCATTCAAGGACTATGATGTCTTAATTCATACGGCAGCCTTAGTTCACAATAGTACACCAGAAGCGCGACTATCAGATTATATGCAAGTGAATATGTTGCTTACGAAACAATTAGCACAAAAGGCGAAAGATGAAGGCATCAAGCAATTTATTTTTATGAGTACGATGGCTGTCTATGGTAAAGAGGGTAATGTTGGAAGAACAGATGAAATCAGTACACAAACACCAATAAAACCAACGACAAATTACGGGATTTCCAAAATGTTTGCTGAACAAGCATTATTAGAGATGGTGAGTAATACATTTAAAGTCTCAATTGTAAGGCCACCTATGATTTATGGTCCAAATTGCCCAGGAAATTTCCAACGCTTAATGAAGTTATCGCAATTATTACCAATCATTCCTGATATTAAAAATCAGCGTAGTGCTTTATATATTAAACATCTGACAGCATTTATTGATCAATTAATATCACTAGAAGTGACGGGGGTATATCATCCGCAAGACAGTTTTTATTTTGATACATCAGCGGTAATGCATGAAATTCGTCATCAAGCACATCGTAAAACCATTATGGTAACTATGCCATCAATGTTAAATAGATATTTTAATAAATTGTCGATTTTTAGAAAATTATTTGGCAATTTAACATACAGTAAGACGTTATATGAAAACAATAATGCATTAGAAGTTATCCCTGGAAAAATGTCACTTGTTATTGCGGACATCATGGATGAAACGACAACCAAAGATAAGGCATAAGTCATCTATTAAATGAAATAAACATACAAATAGTTTTTATTTGGAGGTTATAGTATGAAATTAGCAGTAGTTGGCTTAGGTTATATCGGTTTACCAACATCAATTATGTTTGCAAAGCATGGTGTCGATGTGCTTGGTGTTGATATAAATCAAAAAACAATAGATAAGTTACAAAGCGGTCAAATTAGTATTGAAGAACCAGGATTGCAAGAAGTTTATGAAGATGTACTGGCATCGGGTAAATTAAAAGTATCCACAACACCTGAAGCATCTGATGTATTTATCATTGCAGTACCGACACCGAACAATGATGATCAATATAAATCATGTGATATTTCTCTTGTAATGAGTGCACTCGACAGTATTTTACCATTTTTAGAAAAGGGAAATACCATTATTGTTGAATCGACAATAGCGCCTAAAACGATGGATGATTTTGTAAAATCAGTTATTGAAAATTTAGGATTTATAATAGGTGAGGATATTTATTTAGTCCATTGTCCAGAACGCGTATTGCCAGGAAAAATTTTAGAAGAATTGGTTCATAATAATCGTATTATTGGTGGCGTGACTAAAGCGTGTATTGAAGCAGGAAAACGTGTTTATCGTACATTTGTACAGGGCGAAATGATTGAAACTGATGCGCGTACTGCTGAAATGAGTAAGTTAATGGAAAATACGTACAGAGATGTCAATATAGCTTTAGCGAATGAGTTAACTAAAATATGTAATAACTTAAATATTAATGTGTTGGATGTTATTGAAATGGCTAATAAACACCCACGTGTTAATATCCATCAACCTGGTCCAGGCGTGGGTGGTCATTGTTTGGCAGTAGATCCTTACTTTATTATTGCTAAAGACCCTGAAAATGCAGCGCTCATCCAAACTGGACGTGAAATTAATAATTCAATGCCAGCCTATGTCGTTCATAAAACGAAAGAAATGCTTAAAGTGCTTAACGGGAATAAAGTTGCAGTCTTTGGTTTAACATATAAAGGTGATGTAGACGATATTAGAGAATCCCCGGCATTTGACATTTATCAATTGCTATTGCAGGAGAACGATATCAAAGTAAGTGCGTATGATCCACATGTTGAATTAGATTTTGTCGAACATGAAATGGCGCGTGCAGTTTCAGATGCATCGCTAGTATTAATTTTAAGTGATCATTCAGAATTTAAACATTTAACAGATAACGATTTTAAAGGAATGAAACATAAAGTAATTTTTGATACTAAGAATGTTGTTAAATCTGCATTTAAAGATGTATCATATTATAATTATGGCAATATATTTGATTTTATGGACAAACACATTTTATAAAATAAAGGCTCGAATCATTAAAAGCGATCAATTGCCACGTGTTTGAATCTCAGAGAGGATAATGATATGAAGAAAATTATGGTTATTTTCGGAACTCGACCCGAAGCAATTAAAATGGCACCTTTAGTAAAAGAAATTGATCATAATGCGCAACTTGAAGCGAATATTGTGATTACAGCACAACACCGAGATATGTTGGATAGTGTACTAAATATATTTGATATTCAAGCTGATCATGATTTAAATATTATGAAAGATCAACAGACGTTAGCGAGTCTTACTGCGAATACGCTCGCTAAACTCGACAATATCATTAACGTAGAAAAGCCAGATATGATTTTAGTTCATGGTGATACAACTACGACATTTGTAGGTAGTTTGGCGGCATTTTACCACCAAATTCCTGTTGGACATGTCGAAGCGGGACTGCGTACACATCAGAAATATTCGCCATTTCCTGAAGAATTAAATCGTGTCATGGTAAGTAATATTGCAGAATTGAATTTTGCGCCAACGGTGATTGCTGCTGAAAATTTACTTTTTGAAAATAAAGATAAAAACAGTATCTTTATTACTGGAAACACAGCAATTGATGCACTTGCAACAACAGTACGTGATGATTTTGTTTCGAAAATCATTAATAAACATAAAGGTAAGAAAGTTATTTTATTAACTGCCCATCGTCGTGAAAATATTGGAGAACCTATGCACCGTATTTTTAAAGCAGTGAGAGATTTGGCAGATGAATATGAAGATGTGGTCTTCATTTATCCAATGCATCGAAATCCAAAGGTTAGAGCGATTGCTGAGCAATATTTGTCAAATAAAAATCGTATTGAATTGATTGAACCATTAGATGCGATTGAGTTCCATAATTTTACAAACCAATCATATCTCGTGTTAACAGATTCGGGTGGTATTCAAGAAGAGGCACCGACATTTGGTAAGCCTGTGTTGGTACTAAGGGATCACACTGAGCGTCCGGAAGGTGTTGAAGCGGGGACGTCGAAAGTAATTGGTACTGATTATGACAATATTGTTCGAAATGTGAAACAACTCATAGAAGATAATGACGCATATCAACGTATGAGCCAAGCGAGCAATCCATATGGAGACGGTCAAGCATCGCGACGTATTTGTGAAGCTATCGAATATTATTTTGGTTTACGATCCGACAAGCCGGATGAATTCATGCCATTATGTGATAAATAATTAAAATACCCCCTAATCATGAAGCTGATATACATGACCAGCAGTGACTAGGGGATATTTTTATATGATTATTTTTGATAGTGGTAGCCAATATCATAAGTGAAAACTTTATTTGATAATATTGGGCTTTTTTCTGCATCATGATCACTTTTTAAACGTACATTTTTATGAGCTTCTTTAAACACATCTGAATTTAACCAATTGTTAAAACTCTCTTCAGACTCCCAAATGGTTAAGATTTTAACTTCATCTGTGTCTTCAGTATTTAATGTTTTAGTGACAAACATTTGTTGGAATCCTTCAATTGTTTCGATTCCTTGTCTATTGTAAAAGCGCGCAATCGTTTCTTCTGCACTACCTTTTTCTAACTGTAATCTATTTTCTGCCATAAACATAGATAATCACTCCTCTATTTTATTATTTGATTGTGGTAATGTTTTTACAAATGTGAATAGAACGATTGTTTGAATGACAACCATAATAATTAATCCTATTCTTACTGCCAAAACATCCACCATATAAATTGAAAAACCAATGACAATGTATAAGCTAATTAAGATTTTTATTTTCTGTGGTAACGTATAACCGCGGTGTAAGTAAAAGTTTTCAACATATTCTTTATAAATTTTTTGATTAATAAGCCAATTGTAAAAACGATCCGAACTTCGTGCAAAACAAAAGACTGCTACGAGTAAGAAAGGTGTCGTTGGCAATAAAGGTAAAACGGCACCGGCAATACCAAGTGCTGTAAATATCAGGCCAATGACGATTAATATAAGTCGCATTGTAAAAACTCCATTCTAATACTAATGCGCATGTTATATCGTTATATCAATATAAATCATGCTAGATGTAATATGTATGACAAGCGCAATGCGTAAGCAAATCGAAACCTTGGATTGTTTTTATCTTATTCATGCATTTTAAGTGCGACTTTCATAACAATTCAGTTGATTAATGAGAATACTTCTCAAGTAGTATAGTTATATTATGAGTTTTATTTTTGAAAAGTGCAATATATTTTCGATAATATAATCACTTTTTGTGGTTAAATAAGACGAAATTTTTAAAAGATGAAACATCTGTGAGCTGATTATTTTATAAAATGTAAACGCTTACTATATAATGTGAATCATATCGTTTAAAATCATTATTATATATGATGCTGAATGATTTATTTTATAGCCTATAAACAAAGGAGAGATAACATGGCAGTAAACGTTCGAGATTATATAGCAGAGGATTACGGTTTATTTATCAATGGGGAATTTGTTAAAGGTAGCAGTGACGAAAAAATTGAAGTGAAAAATCCAGCAACTGGAGAAACACTATCACATATTACGAGAGCAAAAGATAAAGATGTTGATGATGCAGTCAAAGTAGCACAAGAGGCATTTGAATCATGGTCATTGACATCAAAAACAGAACGAGCGCAGATGTTACGCGACATTGGTGATAAATTAATGGCGCAAAAAGACAAGATTGCAATGATAGAAACGTTAAATAATGGTAAACCTATTCGTGAAACAACATCGATTGATATTCCATTTGCGGCAAGACATTTCCATTATTTTGCAAGTGTTATTGAGACTGAAGAAGGCACAGTGAATGATATCGATAAAGATACGATGAGTATTGTAAGGCATGAGCCGATTGGAGTAGTCGGTGCGGTTGTTGCTTGGAACTTCCCAATGTTATTAGCTGCATGGAAGATTGCACCTGCCATTGCTGCAGGTAATACGATTGTGATACAACCATCGTCTTCGACACCATTAAGTTTATTAGAAGTTGCAAAAATCTTCCAAGAAGTGTTACCAAAAGGTGTTGTTAATATACTAACTGGTAAAGGATCAGAATCAGGTAATGCAATATTTAATCATGAAGGTGTGGATAAATTATCATTTACTGGTTCAACTGATGTGGGATACCAAGTTGCAGAAGCTGCAGCGAAACATTTGGTTCCTGCTACATTAGAGCTTGGAGGTAAGAGTGCCAATATTATTTTAGATGATGCTAATTTAGACTTAGCAGTTGAAGGTATTCAATTAGGTATTTTATTCAACCAAGGTGAAGTATGTAGTGCAGGCTCTCGATTATTAGTTCATGAAAAAATTTATGATCAATTGGTACCGCGTTTACAAGAGGCATTTTCAAATATTAAAGTCGGTAATCCACAAGATGAATCTACACAAATGGGTAGTCAAACTGGTAAAGATCAGTTAGAAAAGATTCAATCTTATATTGATGCAGCAAAAGAATCAGATGCACAAATATTAGCAGGAGGTCATCGTCTAACTGAAAATGGATTAGATAAAGGTTTCTTCTTTGAACCAACGTTAATTGCTGTGCCAGATAATCAACATAAGTTAGCTCAAGAAGAGATATTTGGACCAGTGCTAACAGTCATTAAAGTGAAAGACGATCAAGAGGCAATAGATATCGCTAATGACTCAGAGTACGGTTTGGCTGGTGGCGTATTCTCTCAAAATATTACACGTGCATTAAATATTGCGAAGGCCGTACGTACAGGACGTATTTGGATTAACACTTATAACCAAGTACCAGAAGGCGCACCATTTGGCGGTTATAAAAAATCAGGTATTGGTCGAGAAACATATAAAGGTGCGTTAAGTAATTATCAACAAGTTAAAAATATTTATATTGATACAAGTAACGCTTTAAAAGGTTTGTACTAGAGTAAATATAGTTTTTGAGGCGTGTTCGTAGGTCAGTCTATCGGTAGGTCTTAATGTTTAACGAAGCGATTAAGATTTTAAGTAGAATGACTGAATGTATAGGAATGCGCGTAATGATATCAGTATATAATGAGAAAAATAACAGCAGTAGGATGATTTTTAATTACAAATCATCTTACTGCTGTTTTTACTTGCGCTCTTTTGCAGTACGTTTTTTATAAGACAACGTTTATTTGATTGAAAAGGGGTTATAGTTTTTGACATTTTTATGTAAATAGCATAATACTCTCGGCAGTTTTCCATATATTCTATATGATAGGGATAAAATAGCGATACAACGAGACATTAAGTGGTAAAAGTTTTTGCAAAAGTGATATTACATTACGTTATAAAGGGTAAATATTAATGAACTGTCATGTCATAAAATTGTTATTTTATAAATCATGTTTAGTTAAGAGAATGCTATTATTTTTATAAAACTATAAATATTTACTTTTAAAACTAATTTTATTGAATATGGTGCTTTATTTAGGAGTGGAAAATTAGATGAATAAAAGGGAGAAAATTGCTTTAAATAGATACAAATATTTTCATCATGTTGATCATCAAAAAATTCAACATAATTCTAAAAAGACATTATGGGCTTCACTTATTATTACACTGTTATTTACAGTGATTGAATTTGTTGGAGGATTAGTGTCAAATTCATTGGCATTACTTTCTGATTCGTTTCATATGTTAAGTGACGTATTAGCACTAGGTTTATCGATGCTAGCAATTTATTTTGCAAGTAAGAAGCCGACCGCACGCTATACATTTGGCTTTTTGAGATTTGAGATATTAGCAGCATTTTTAAATGGTTTAGCATTGATTGTAATATCAATTTGGATTTTGTATGAGGCGATTGTGCGCATTATTTATCCACAACAAATTGAAAGTGGCATTATGTTTCTCATAGCTAGTATTGGTTTGTTAGTTAATATTATTTTGACTATAATTCTAGTAAGATCTTTAAAACAAGAAGACAATATTAATATTCAAAGTGCACTATGGCATTTTATGGGGGATTTGTTAAATTCTATTGGTGTGATCGTAGCGGTTGTATTGATTCATTTTACTGGTTGGCGCATTATTGACCCAATCATTAGTATTGTGATTTCAATCATCATTTTGCGTGGTGGTTATAAAATTACGCGTAATGCTTGGTTAATTCTAATGGAAAGTGTACCTAAACATTTAAATACCGATGAAATCATTGAAGATATCATTAGTATCGATGGCATTTTAGATGTGCACGAGTTTCATTTGTGGAGTATTACAACAGACCATTACTCATTAAGTGCGCATGTTGTGTTAGATAGAAATTGTGATGTTGATGATTATCAAGCTATTGATCAAGTTTCAACGCTGCTTGAAGAAAAATATGGCATTGCACATTCAACATTGCAAATTGAAAACTTACAACTAAACCCATTAGATGAACCATACTTTGATAAATTAAAATAATTAAACAACATGCGCTGTGCCAGAATAACTTTAGCACAGCGCATGTTTTGTTTATGCTTATGTTGCGTCACCTAAATCATTTTCATCAATTTCTTTAATGTCATCCACTTCTAAAACGACGTCTTTAGGTTTCAGAATATGAATATGTTTTTCGTCATCTGTATGTAAAATACGTTCTATGATGTATCTTTGACCGGCCATTGTTTCCACAGCAATCTTTTTATTTCTTGCTAAACTTGCTACGACAGATTCTTTATCCATAATGATAGCCTCCTATATATATGTTTATTTAGTTATACCCTAACATTATTTTTATACTCTTTGAAAATATATTTCCTGAAATTTTATCTAAATATTTAAAAAAATAGCTCAATATCCTTGTAATCTGATAGGAATTATAGTAATATTTTTTCAACCATTGTTATAGGAGGTTTTATTAATGACATTATTTTTACTAGAAGCCAATCATCTTGATTTTGCATCATCGAAAGAAGAACTGGAAGCAAAGGCAGCATCGTTATCTACTAAATCAATACCAACTTTAATTGAAGTACAAGCTACTGAAAATTTAACTCATGGATATTTTATTGTAGAAGCAAATGATGAAACAGAAGCTAAACAATTTTTAACAGACGCAGGTATCAGTATTCAATTAGTGAAAGAAGTACGCTTAGTTGGAAAAGATTTAGACGAAGTTAAAAATGGAGATGCACATGTCGATTACCTTGTAACTTGGAATATTCCTGAAGGCATTACTATGGATCAATATTTAGCACGTAAAAAGAAAAATTCTGTTCATTATGAAGAAGTACCAGAAGTAGAATTTAAACGTACATACGTATGTGAAGATATGTCTAAATGTATTTGTTTATATAATGCACCTGATGAAGAAGCGGTGCGTCGTGCGCGTAAAGCAGTAGATACACCAATTGATGGCATCGAAAAACTTTAATAAGACTACAAGTTGATGTTAGTCATCAAATTTGAATGTTTAGTATAGATGGACGAGAGTTATTTTAATAATAGATATCATGAACGCAATACAACATCTGTATGCAGAGGTATTGAAATAAAGATTTTTCTTAATATAGTATAGGCCTGCTATTTTTCTAAAGATAATTTATGAAAGTGGTAAGGAATATATCGTAACGAACACGATATCAATAATCATCTGTAGTTATAACAATTTGGGATATAAGGGCTGTGTTAGGCATAGCCCTTTAGATATACACTTAATTCTTATTAAAATAGTAGGAATTAAAAGGGGGATTGTCATGATTAAAATACAGCAATTACAACATCATTTCGGCACACATCAAGTCATACATAACTTTAATTTAGATATTAACAAAGGTGAAATCATCTCATTTATAGGAAAAAGTGGTTGTGGCAAGTCTACCTTACTTAATATTATTGGCGGATTTATTCAACCGTCGTCAGGACATGTCGTAATTAATAATCAAGTAAAGCGAAACCCATCGCCAGATTGTTTAATGTTATTCCAACATCATAATTTGCTACCTTGGAAGACGATTAATGACAATATTAGGATAGGGTTACATAAAAAAATGACTGATACAGATATCAATGAACAACTCAAATTAGTTGATTTAGAAGGAAAAGGTAAACATTTTCCTGAGCAATTATCTGGTGGTATGAAACAACGTGTAGCACTGTGTCGTGCACATGTACATCAGCCAAACGTCATATTAATGGATGAACCATTAGGTGCATTGGACGCATTTACACGTTATAAATTACAGGATCAGTTAGTGCAATTAAAACATCAAACAAAAGCCACTATCATTCTTGTGACCCACGATATTGATGAAGCAATTTATCTTTCTGATCGAATTGTTTTATTAGGAGAAGGTTGTAATATTATTTCTCAATATGAAATGACAACATCACATCCACGTAATCGTAATGATAGTCATTTGCTTAAAATTCGTCATGATATTATGGAAACATTTGCCTTGAATCATCATCAAGTTGAACCTGAATACTATCTATAAGGAGTGAAAAACGATGAAAAAAATTATCGCAATCGTCATTATTGGATTCCTTATACTTTCAGGTTGTGACTGGCAAAGGGTGTCTAAAGCACCGTCTAAAAAGTCGCAAAATCAGCAAGTAATTAAAATAGGGTATTTGCCGATTACACATTCAGCGAATTTGATGATGACTAAAAAATTATTATCGCAATCGAGCCACGCTAAATACAAACTTGAACTAGTGAAATTTAATAATTGGCCTGATTTAATGGATGCATTAAATAGTGGTCGTATAGATGGTGCATCGACTTTAATAGAACTTGCTATGAAGTCAAAGCAAAAGGGATCAAATATAAAAGCGGTGGCATTAGGGCATCATGAAGGCAACGTCATTATGGGTCAAAAAGGCATGCATTTGAGTGAATTTAATAATAATGATGAATATCATTTTGGTATACCACATCGTTATTCAACCCATTATCTTTTACTTGAAGCATTACGTAAGCAATTAAAGATTCAACCGAGTCATTTTAGTTATCATGAAATGTCACCAGCAGAAATGCCAGCAGCTTTAAGTGAACATCGAATTACTGGATACGCTGTAGCTGAACCGTTTGGTGCCCTCGGTGAAAAGTTAGGGAAAGGTGAGACTTTGAAACATGGTGATGACGTCATTCCTGATGCATATTGCTGTGTGCTAGTGCTTAGAGGTGAACTTCTGCATCAACATAGAGATATAGCGCAAGCGTTTGTACAAGATTATAAAAAATCCGGCTTTAAAATGAATAATAAAAATACAAGTGTAGATATTATGACACAACATTTTAAACAAAGTCGTGAGGTCTTAAAACAATCAGCCGAGTGGACATCATATGGCGACTTAACTATTAAACCATCCGGCTATCAAGAAATTTCGAAGTTGGTGAGACAACATCAATTATTTAACCCACCTGCATATGATGATTTTGTTGAACCATCACTATATAAGGAGGCATCGCGTTCATGACACGTCTCACAATAAATAAAATATTACTACCAATTATCACATTTATCATTTTCCTAGGCATATGGGAACTAGTTATTATCATAGGACACTACCAACCAGTATTGCTACCTAGTCCAGCGCTTGTAGGAAAAAGTATTTGGACATTCATTGTTACTGGAGAGATTTTTCAACATTTGGTTATTAGTTTATGGCGGTTTGTTGCAGGGTTTGTTGTCGCATTAATAGTTGCTATTCCAGTAGGGTTCCTACTTGGAAGAAATCACTGGTTTTACAATGCAGTAGAACCACTATTTCAGTTGATTAGACCAATATCACCGATAGCTTGGGCGCCATTTGTTGTCCTATGGTTTGGTATAGGTAGTTTGCCAGCGATAGCAATTATTTTTATAGCTGCCTTTTTCCCAATTGTTTTTAACACAATTAAAGGTGTAAGAGATATTGAACCTCAATATTTGAAAATAGCTACTAATTTAAATTTAACTGGATGGTCACTATACCGAAATATTTTATTTCCTGGGGCATTCAAACAGATCATGGCTGGTATACACATGGCCGTTGGAACAAGTTGGATATTTTTAGTTTCAGGTGAAATGATTGGAGCGCAATCAGGTCTAGGATTTTTAATTGTAGATGCACGGAACATGTTGAATTTAGAAGATGTTTTAGCAGCGATCTTCTTTATAGGTCTATTTGGTTTTATTATTGATCGTTTAATTAGTTATATTGAGCAATTTATACTGAAAAGATTTGGAGAGTAAGGAGAGATGATGATGACTTTAGAAACATTAATTAAAGAACAGTTGGATCCATATTTAGAAGAAATTGATGCTGGTACATATTATCCGAAGGCTTTTATTCAAAAGTTATTTGTAGATGGATATTTTGGTGAAGCATCACTTAGAAAAAATGCTGAAGTAATTGAGGCAGTATCGCAGTCTTGTTTGACCACAGGCTTTTGCTTGTGGTGCCAGTTGGCCTTTTCTACTTATTTGCAAAATGCACCACAGCCACATTTAAATAAAGACTTACAAGTGCAATTGTTATCGGGAGAAATATTAGGAGCTACCGGATTGTCTAATCCAATGAAATCATTTAATGATTTAGAAAAATTAAACTTAGAGCATTCATATGTCGATGGGCAACTAGTTGTTAGTGGACGTATGCCGGCTGTTAGTAATATCCAAGAAGATCATTACTTTGGCGCAATTTCGAAGCATGAATCATCAGATGAATTTGTGATGTTTATATTACGTGCAAATCAACATGGTATTACACTCGTTGAAAAAACAAACTTTTTAGGAGTCAATGGCTCAGCAACATATCAAATTACGCTAAATCAAGTGGTTGTACCACAATCTCAAATTATTACGCATGATGCAAAACAGTTTGCCGCAACGATTCGACCACAATTTATTGCATACCAAATTCCAATTGGATTAGGATCAATCAAGAGTTCATTAGACTTAATCGATGCATTTTCTAATGCACAAAATGGTATCAATCAATATTTAGAATACGATGTTGAAGATTTTAAAAAGCGTTATCTTCAACTTAAAGAGGCATTTTATACATTGTTAGAAGATGGCAATTTAGATGGCCATTTAAGTGAATTGATATCATTGAAGAAGGACATTGGCTATTTATTGTTGGATGTAAATCAAGCTTCTGTTGTTAATGGTGGCTCAAGAGCATATACACTGTATTCCCCACAAGTACGTAAATTAAAAGAAGGATTCTTCTTCGCTGCATTAACACCGACATTAAGACATTTAGGTAAACTTGAAGAAACATTGAAGGACTAAGTACAATATGTTGATTTGTTGTTTAGATGCATTTGTTGAAACATTTTTTATAAATAATATAAATACTAGTTTATAAATATTTCTTGTTAATTTGTTATATCTTTTTAACTAGGAAAATATACATTTTGTAATAATAATAATCGTTATCATTGAAAAAGTGTTAATAAGGTGTATAATGAAAATGTGAACAATTAATGAACTTCTTATTTTAAAGAAGGTGAATACAATAGATACGCATACTAAAGAACAACAATTCTCGAATCTAGTGAGATCTTATCGTAAAGAATACGTGGGTAAAGGCCCTAATAGTATTCGAGTGTCGTTTAAAGATAATTGGGCGATTGCATATATGACTGGTGTCTTAAGTAAAGTTGAAAGCTTTTACTTAAACGACAAACGCAATGAATCGATGCTACATTATACACGCACAGAGAAGATTAAACAGATGTATAAAGAAATAGATGTAAATGAGATGGAAAATCTTGTAGGCGCTAAGTTTGTAAAATTATTTACAGATATTGATTTGAATGATGATGAAGTCATTTCAATATTTGTTTTCGATAAGTCAATAGAATAAGTGTTGCTGGTGTAAGGTACGCGGTGCTGTTTGCTAACTTCGCTTTGAATTTAACAATAATTCAAGGGGGTGGTATGTCAAACGGTGCCGTTTTTTTGTCGTATTTTTAAAACAAGTAACACGCAACACGTACTTTAAGGAAGTCAAAATTTATCATTTAGGAGAGATGGATATGAAAATCGTAGCGTTATTTCCAGAAGCAGTAGAAGGTCAAGACAATCAATTGCTTAATACTAAAAAAGCATTAGGATTAAAATCATTTTTAGAGGAAAGAGGACATGAATTCATTATATTAGCAGATAACGGTGAAGACTTAGATAAACATTTACCAGATATGGATGTGGTTATTAGTGCACCATTTTACCCTGCATATATGACTCGTGAACGTATTGAAAAAGCACCAAAATTGAAATTAGCAATTACAGCAGGTGTCGGATCTGACCATGTAGACTTAGCGGCTGCAAGTGAACACAATATTGGTGTCGTTGAAGTTACTGGAAGTAATACAGTTAGTGTGGCTGAACATGCTGTCATGGACTTATTAATACTTCTTAGAAACTATGAAGAAGGTCATCGTCAATCAGTAGAAGGTGAATGGAATTTATCTCAAGTGGGTAATCATGCGCATGAATTACAACACAAAACAATTGGTATTTTTGGATTTGGACGAATTGGACAACTTGTTGCTGAAAGATTAGCACCATTTAATGTGACATTACAACACTATGATCCAATCAATCAACAAGACCATAAATTATCAAAATTTGTAAGCTTTGATGAACTTGTTTCAACAAGTGATGCGATTACAATTCATGCACCATTAACACCAGAAACTGATAACTTATTTGATAAAGATGTTTTAAGTCGCATGAAAAAACACAGTTATTTAGTGAATACTGCACGTGGTAAAATTGTTAATCGCGATGCGTTAGTTGAAGCATTAGCATCTGAACATTTACAAGGATATGCTGGTGATGTATGGTATCCACAACCTGCACCTGCTGATCATCCATGGAGAACAATGCCTAGAAATGCTATGACAGTCCACTATTCAGGTATGACATTAGAAGCACAAAAACGTATTGAAGATGGAGTTAAAGATATTTTAGATCGTTTCTTCAATCATGAACCTTTCCAAGATAAAGATATTATTGTTGCAAGTGGTCGTATTGCTAGTAAAAGTTATACAGCAAAATAGAATAAGTATGTTGATTTAGCGATGAACACTTTCAATTTTATATAAATGAATTATATAAGTACTACTGCTGTTGTATAGATGGCAGTAGTTTTTTTATGATTACATTTAAGTATATGAACTACTAGAATTGGACAATCATTTAACGTTTACGCACATATGTGTTCACTTACGCAAATATTGATAAATTTCACTCGTTTGGAATAATATATAGTCATATAGTGCTAAATTTTTTGAGGTGTAATATGCAAGAAGCATTGTTAAATCGATGTATTTGTTTATTAAATAAATGGTCATAATTAAAAAAATTGCTTCAACGTATGATCCAATAATAGATATCACATAAATGTTAGTGCGCATATACATGGAAATTGGGGTGTAGTTATCAATGAAACGCTTAAGTACGACTTTGAAAGTACGGTTGATTAGTAATTTTTTACAGCTGATTATTACGACAGCATTTATACCGTTTATAGCATTATATTTAACAGATATGTTAAGTCAATCAATTGTCGGCATATACCTTGTTGGTTTAGTAGTTCTAAAATTTCCGTTATCTATTATATCTGGTTACCTTATTGAAATATTTCCGAAAAAGTTGCTAGTACTTATTTATCAAGCAACGATGGTTATGATGCTAGTTTTAATGGGGATGTTTGGATCACATCAGTTGTGGCAAATCATTGGTTTTTGCGTTGCATATGCTATATTTACAATCGTTTGGGGATTACAATTTCCAGTTATGGACACATTAATAATGGATGCAATTACCGAAGACGTGGAACATTATATTTACAAGATCAGCTATTGGATTACGAATTTATCGGTAGCTATTGGGGCATTGTTAGGTGGTTTGATGTATGGCTATAGTATGTTACTACTTTTCTTAATAGCAGCTTGTATATTTTTAATTGTACTGATTATTTTATATATTTGGTTACCTCAAGACGACAATCAAGTAAGGCAAATTGATGATAATAGACATGCAAGTAGTTATCAAAAATTACAAATTATGAATATATTTCGTAGTTATAAATTAGTTTTAAAAGACCGTAATTACATGTTATTGATTTCGGGGTTCAGTATTATTATGATGGGTGAATTTTCAATTTCTTCATACATTGCTATTAGACTAAAGGATCAATTTGAAACAATAAGCATAGGTTCATATGATATTACAGGTGCTAAGATGTTAGCAATTTTGCTAATGATCAATACAGTTGGCGTCATTTTACTTACGTATTTTATCTCGAAAGTTGTATTGAAAGTAGATTTTAAAATAGCTTTAATAACTGGTTTGCTAATTTATATTGTCGGCTATAGTGGTCTAACGTATCTTAATCAGTTTGGCTTATTAATCATTTTTATGATAGTTGCAACTGTAGGTGAAATTATTTATTCGCCTATAGTTTCAGAACAACGTTTTAAAATTATTCCTAAAGCCAAAAGGGGAACATATAGTGCGGTTAATGCATTAGGTATTCATATTTCAGAAACACTAGCTAGATTAGGGATTGTGTTGGGTGCTTTCTTAACATCATTACAAATGGGGATGTATATGTTTGTAGTGTTAACAATTGGTGCGAGCATGCTTGTTGCTGGTGTATTTGGGGGACAAAAGCAATCAAATACAGATTGAATTCACTTATATATTTATTTTATACATTTGTTTATATTGAAAACCTATTAATTAGGTCGTGATTAAAATAGAGATAAATTTATTAAGAATTTGTTAAAATTTAGTGATAACAATTGTTTTATGCGAGTTGTTTGTTTAATATAAACTTGCTTCATGGATATTTTGTAACAACCGTACTGTAGTTAATGAATGATATGAATAAATGATAGTTATTGAGTAAAAAATAAAGTGTTATTTATCGCAATGTATGTAATTTACATTTAAAACGTTTGGTGATTGATACGAGTGGTGTATTTTATGGGTAGAGATATATCGCTATTGATCTGATGTCGCAAATGATGTTTTGTAATAATCATCTTCTAACCAGATAAGTAGTACTGCCATTCATTGACATATCATCGTTCAATTTCAGTAAGAATTGGGTATTATGATATGAAAGAAGGACTTTATATGATTATGGGTAACATGAAATTTCAACAAGAATATTTTAGAATATACAGCAATCATACAGAATCAACGACACACCGTAATACGTATTGGGTTAAACTCGCAACAAATGTTGATACTCAGCAAATGATGCATGCACTATCGAAAGTTGTGCAACAACATCCATCTTTAAGACAATGTATTAATGCAAATGTCAATAATGACTATACAATGACGCTTCATGAATTTCTACCTTTTATTGAAATGCAACAAGTTCCATTTTCTTCTACAAATTATGATTTAGATTCTTATTTTAAGCAAAAATTAAATAGATTCCATTATAATGGCATGCCGTTATTTAAATTTAAATTGTTTCAGTTCACCGATGCTACTTTTATATTATTAGATTTTCATGTGACAATCTTTGATGATAGTCAGCTTGATATTTTTCTGAATCATATAAGTAATGTATATTGCAACATCAATACTTTAAACGATACGAAACATATATCATCTTTAATTGAAAAGCAAAAAGACAATTACACACACAATCAAGATAAATTTCAAATACAATCAGACTGCTTTCGGCTAGAGAATGATAGCAATGTATATAAAGATAGTTATTTTCCAATCAAGTTCACCTATGAGCAACCAATGTATAAGCAATATTTGATTGATGATATGTCATCAGTGGATCTTAAATCATTGGCTGTGAGTGTATATTTAGCAAATCATATTATAAGCCAGCAACATGATGTGACCTTAGGTATGCACATACCTCCGAGGATTCCTAGCGAAGATGTATTAACGTTACATGGTAGTGTAGTACCCTTAACTTTAAAAATTGATAATCAAGAATCATGCTATCATCTTTTATCTGAATTTAGTAATATTGTTTTTAAAAATGCCAACACATTACAATCCGCAAAGACATCACTTTCGTTAGAAACTATTTTTCACTGTTACCATCAAACAGTGACGTATCGTAATGATGTCGTTATGGATATTCATCAAATACACGACACACATACAAGTTTATCTGATATTGAAATCTTCCCCAATGAGCATGGTTATAAAATTATTTATAACAGTGAGGCTTATGATTTGTTATCAATAGAAACACTAAGTAAATTAGTTCAAAATATTTATGTTCAAATAAATAAAAATAAGAAAATGGTAATTGGTGAACTCAATTTGATAACTGAGAATGATATGAAAGTATATGATTCAATTAATTTAAACATACCAGCTATAGACAATAATCAAACCGTTGTAGATTTATTTGAACGTCAAGTTGAAGCAACACCGGATCATATTGCTGTTAAATTTGAAGGGGAAGCAATTACTTATCAAATTTTAAACGCACGTGCCAATGATTTAGCGAGACGTTTAAGATTGCATTTTAATGTTAAACCTAATGATAGAATAGCTATTATTGCTGATCGGAGCATTGAAATGATTGTCGCAATGTTAGGAGTGTTAAAGGCGGGCGGTGCATATGTGCCTATAGATCCTGATTATCCAGATGAACGCCGAACGTATATTTTAAATGATGCAATTCCAAAAGTTGTTATAACGTATCAAGTAGCTCATGAAAATGATAATAAAGACATTGCTCATTTAGACTTAGAACAGGTCGATTGGCAAGATGCTGATAATCTTCCGAGATGTAATACGATTGAGAACCATGCTTACGTCATTTATACTTCTGGCACAACAGGTAAGCCTAAGGGGACATTGATTCCGCATCGCGGGATTGTTCGCTTAGTTCATCGAAATCATTATGTACCATTAAATGAAGAAACGACGATGCTACTGTCAGGTACGATTGCTTTTGATGCTGCAACCTTTGAAATATATGGTGCATTATTAAATGGTGGTACCATCATCATTACTTCTAAAGAGCAATTGTTGAATCCATCGGTTTTAGGACGGCTGATTAAAGAAAATGATGTTAATACAATGTGGTTAACTTCTTCGTTATATAACCAGATTGCTAGTGAGCATATAGAAATTTTAGAACCGTTAAGTTACTTATTAATCGGTGGTGAAGTTTTAAATGCTAAGTGGATAACTTTATTAAATCAAAGGTTGAAACATCCCCAAATTATTAATGGGTATGGTCCTACAGAAAATACGACATTTACGACAACTTATGCTATACCGTGTGAAGTTCCAAGACGTATTCCAATTGGCAAGCCTATTCTCGGTACACATGTCTACGTTATGCAAGGTCATCGGTGTTGCGGGATAGGTGTTCCTGGAGAGCTATGTATAGGAGGTCTTGGGTTAGCAACAGGGTATTTAAATCAGCCGAAAATGACAGCAGATAAATTTATCATGAATGCCAAGAACCATGAATTGATGTATAAAAGCGGCGACATTGTACGTTTATTACCTGATGGGAATATTGATTATTTATATCGGATGGATAAGCAAGTTAAGATTCGTGGATTTAGAATTGAGTTATCTGAAATCGAACGCGCACTCGAGCATATACAAGGTATAAATAAAGCGGTGGTTATTGTTCAAACATATGACCAAGAAGACTATATTGTGGCCTATTATGAAGGCATGCATATATTATCTAATAATAAGATTAAGGCACAGTTACGTAGAACGTTGCCAGAGTATATGATACCTGTGAATTTCCTGCGTATTAAACAAATTCCAATTACGATGAATGGAAAGATAGATAAAAAATCTTTACCTAAGATGGATTTCGTTGATATGGGTACTTATGTACCTCCTAGTACTGATATGGAACATATACTGTGCCAAATTTTTGAAGATATTTTAAATGTGCAACAAGTCGGCATACATGATAACTTTTTTGAATTAGGTGGACATTCATTAAAAGCAACATTAGTAGTAAATCATATAGAGGAATATACTAGTAAACGGTTAAAAATTAGTGATTTGTTACAAAAACCAACTGTATTTGAATTAGCACAAGCTATTTCGACAATTCAAGAACAAAGATATGAATCGATTCCTATAGCGGTGAATAAAGAGGATTACGTGTTGAGTTCTACGCAGCAACGCATGTATTTATTATGGCAAGCAAATCCAAAAGATACTGTATATAACGTACCGTTTTTATGGCGTTTGTCATCGGATCTTAATGTGTCCCAATTACAACGTGCAATTCATCAATTGATAGCACGACATGAGATTTTACGAACGCAATATATAGTTGTAGATGATGAAGTTAGACAGCGTATCAAAACAGATGTTGAAGTTGACTTTGAAGAAGTTAATACCCATTTTAAAGATGAGCAACAAATCATGCGTCAGTATATAGAGCCTTTTAATTTAGAAAAGCCAAGTCAAATTCGATTTAGATATATTCGAAGTCCATTGCATGCATATTTATTTATTGATACACATCACATTATTAATGATGGTATGAGTAATATTCAGCTAGTAAAAGATCTTAATGCGCTTTACCAGAATAAAAAGTTGTCACCACTTACATTACAGTATAAAGACTATAGTGAATGGATGGCTCAACGTGATATGGGGCGACATAGACAATATTGGATATCGCAATTTGAAGATGCTGTACCTATTTTAAGTATGCCGACTGATTTTGTAAGACCTAATGTTAAAACAACAAACGGTGCGATGACATCATTTTCATTGAGTAATACTACAAGACGTCAGTTGCAACAATATGTAGAGAAGCACCAAGTTACTGATTTTATGTTCTTTATGAGTGTAGTAATGGTACTGTTAGGTAAATATGCACGAAAAGAAGATATTACAGTAGGTAGCGTAATGAGTGCACGTATGCATAGTGATACAGAGCGTATGTTAGGCATGTTTGCTAACACTTTAGTGTATCGAGGACAACCAGTGAAAGAGAAAATGTGGACACAGTTTTTGCAAGAAATTAAAGTGCATAGTTTGGCAGCGTATGAACATCAAGAATACCCATTTGACTGTCTTGTTGCCGATTTAGATCAAGCACATGATGCTTCTCGAAATCCATTATTTGATGTGATGTTAGTTTTACAAAATAATGAAACGAATCATTCCCATTTTGGGCATAGCAAGTTAACGCATATACCGCCAAAATCAGTGACTTCGAAATTTGATTTAGCCTTTATTATTGAAGAAGATTGTAATAACTATACTATCAATATTGAGTACAACAGCGATTTATATCGTTCGCAAACGATACAGTATATGGGTCAACAGTTTATCGCTATGATTGAATTTATTTTAGCGCATAATGCGCCATTACAAATTAAAGATATACCAAATGATAATACAGATTTATTGGATTGGGTTAATACGCATGTTAACAATAGAACACTTGATGTCCCAGGAAATAAATCTATAATAGAATATTTTGATGAAGTTGCAGCACAACGTAGCAATCATGTGGCACTAGTAATGAATGATTTGACGATGTCATATGAAACTTTGCAACACTATGTTAATAAAATTGCACGAATACTTACTTCAAAAGGTATTGGTAGAGGACAACGTATAGCATTGTTAGTTGAACGTAGCTTTGAAATGATTGCAGCTATGCTAGCAGCAGTGAAGTTGGGTGCGGTATATGTACCGATTGATACTGATTGTCCGAAAAAGCGACGTGAAATAATTTTAGAGGACGCTCAAATTGTAGCGATCATGACCTATGGTGTGGATATTGAGTCGACATTACCAGTTATTGATTTAGAAAATGTTAAATGTCATCATAAACCGAGCAAAAATGGTTATGGTGATAGAGTGAATTGTAATCAAGATGATGAAACATGTACTGAAGGAGACGACAACCAAGGCTGTGTAGAATGGGTCAATTCATATGATTGTACCTATGACAAAGCACTTCATAATCAATATAGTCATGAGTCTGATGGAGTGCGAGATAATCAATGTGAAGCAGTGTCTGACGTTCAAGAATGTGAAACAGTAGATAACCATAGTTGTGGAGAAATGATGTTGGATAACGAGATGTACGTAATCTATACCTCTGGAACGACGGGTGTTCCTAAAGGCGTTGCTGTAAATCAACGTAATTTATTGAATTTAGTATATGCTTGGACAAAAGAACTACAATTAGAAGATACTGAAGTATTTATGCAGCATGCAAATATAGTTTTTGATGCATCGGTAATGGAAATATACTGTTGTCTGTTAAATGGTCATACACTTGTGATTCCAAATAAAGAACAACGTGTTGATCCAGTACAATTACAGCAACTTATATCTAAGAATCACATTACGGTTGCATCGATTCCTTTACAAATGTGCAGTATGATGGGTGATTTTTATATTGAAAAATTAATTACTGGTGGTGCAACGAGTACGCCATCATTTGTAAACTATATTGAGCATCATTGTGGCACTTATTACAATGCATACGGACCATCGGAATCAACAGTCATTACGTCGTATTGGTCACATCAATGTGCTGATAAAGTTCCTGAAACCATTCCTATTGGTAAACCATTATCAAATATTCAAGTATATATTATGGATGATGGATTATTATGTGGTGTTGGTATGCCTGGTGAATTGTGTATCGCAGGAGACAGTTTGACGCTAGGGTATATTAATCGCCCAGAGTTAACTGCTGATAAATGGCAAGATAATCCATTTGGTAAAGGAAAGCTATATCATAGTGGTGATTTAGCAAGGTATACACCAGACGGACAGATTGAATTTTTAGGAAGAATAGATAAACAAGTGAAAGTGAATGGTTATCGTATTGAATTAGATGAAATTGAAAATGCGATGCGAGCTATTCATGGTGTATCTGATTGTGTTGTAACAGTAAACCACTTTGATACGCATGATATATTAAATGCATATTATGTGGGGCAACCACACATTGAGCAACACGTGAAGCATCATTTATTGGAACATTTACCTAAGTATATGGTTCCGAAAACTGTCACTCATATGAATCAAATGCCTTTAACAGCGAATGATAAAGTAGATAAGTCGCAATTGCCTGAACCATCCATATTACAACAGAATGGCAAGATGGATAGTGAAGCTACTAATGAAATTGAACAGACGTTTATAAATGTCTTTGAAACAGTATTAAAGCAGAATCATATTGGTGTAGATGATGACTTTTTTGAACTAGGTGGTAATTCATTGGAAGCGATGCTCGTTGTTTCTCGTTTGAAAGTATTCGGACATCATATATCAATGCAAACTTTGTATCAGTATAAAACAGTAAAACGTATCGTTAAATATATGCATCAATGTCAACAATTAGAAGTAATGTTGCCAAAGGATTATCCGGAATTACAACAAATGGTTGAATCTCATTACCGTATGGATGTTTTTGAGCATTCTTTAGAACGAGGTACACTTGGAAATGTGCTATTGACAGGTGCTACAGGATTTTTAGGTGCTTATCTAATTGAAGCGCTTCAAGGATATAATAATCGTATTTATTGTTTTATACGTGCGGATAATAATGATGATGCGTGGGATAAATTACTGACGAATTTGAACTATTATTTTTCACAAGAAACAGTTGAAAAATGGTTATCGAATATAGAAGTTATTGTAGGTGACCTCGAACATATGAACGAGGTAGCATTGACGAGAAAAATAGATACCATTATTCATGCAGGCGCCCGTACAGATCACTTTGGTGATGATGCAGAATTTGAAAAAGTTAATGTTCAAGGTACTATTGATGTCATTCATATGGCTCGGCAACATCAAGCAAGGTTAATTTATATATCAACGATAAGTGTGGGAACTTATTTTGATATGGATACAGAAGAAACAACATTTTCGGAAGCGGATGTGTATAGAGGGCAATTACTGACATCGCCTTATACACGAAGTAAATTTTACAGTGAGTTGAAAGTATTAGAAGCTGTAAAAGATGGTCTCGATGGAAGGATTATACGTGTTGGTAATTTGACGATTCCTTATAAGGGGCGATGGCACATGAGAAATATAAAAACAAATCGTTTTTCAATTGTAATGAATGACTTGTTACAACTGGATTGTATAGGTGATAGTTTAGCTAAAACACCTGTTGATTTATCATATGTGGATACGACGGCAAGACAAATTGTTGCATTAGCAAAATTAAACACGCCACCAATTATTTATCATGTTTTATCACCATATAAAATGACGATGAAATCTCTGCTAGAAAATGTTAAGTGTAAAGAGATAAATATCATCAGTGACAGGTATTTTGATCAAATGTTACACAAACAACAAATGTACGAAACAATCGGTCTAACGAGTGTTGATTACGGACAACAACTTGCGACGATTGATGCTGAAAAGACATTAAGCATAATGAAAGACATCGGTGAACAGTGGCCAACAATGACTAGCGATTGGCTTTATCATTGGGCACAATATATCCAAACAATATTCAATAAGTAAGTAGGGAAAGTTATGACAGTATTTGTAATGCAATTACAGAGTAACTTGAAAAGTATTGAAGAATTAATATCACAAAGTCGTTGGTCATATAAAAAACCGCGAACAGTCAACTATAGATACAATCAAGATAAACTCATGCACAGATTGGGAGATATTTTACTGCAATACGGAATTCAACATGATACAGGTTTATTACCGCATGAATGGCATTATCACATTTCTTCATCAGGGAAGGCAGAAATTGTTCAACATCATAGCGATGGTCCATCAATTCATGTGAGCTTGTCATATAGTTATCCTTATATTGTGTGCGTCGTAGATACACAACCGGTTGGAATTGATATCGAAAAAATTTCAGATCGCTTAGACTGGCGTACATTAGTAACGTGCTTTTCTACAAATGAAGCACACCAAATATGTAGTTTAAATGATTTTTACCAAATTTGGACACAAAAAGAAAGTTTCACTAAGTTAATTGGAGAAGGTTTAATTAAAGGATTGGATGTTTATGATATGACCCAGTCACATTTTTATCAAGCACGTGAAGTGAAATTTAAGCAATTTATGTTTGATCGTTTTATGGTACAAGTATGCTTTATCGGACAAGCACCTTGGGGTTATAAAAAATTATCTATTTTTCAATTATTGAGTAGTTAGAAATACGTCTAACAGTATCTCTTAGCAATAAGCTTAAAGCTTAATACGCTGAATGGTTTGCTGTTAGACGTTTTTAGTTATATTTTGAAAAATTAATATTAAAACTACGGAATTGAAGAGGAAACAGGCATAGCGCAGTCATTCAATATGAATAATTGTATAAATAGAGAACAGCAGTAAGATAATTTTCAATTAGAAACTATCTTACTGCTGTTTTTTTAAAAAGGGATTTATGTTCGTCCCAGCATCTTATTATTTACATATTAATTCAATTTATAGCGATAAACAAAATGTTGTCGTACTAGTTCAATGGTCATCATCCAAACAACATGGCCAAATAATTCAGAGGCATGTTCTTGGAAGGGTTGATCCCATGGCGCTGGTACAGTATGCATAATTGGCATAATAATGATATGGAAAAGAATCCATATTGCAATACCAAAGACAGCACCTTGTCCCATTGCTAAGTAAGCATATTTTTTAACTAAAATACAATAAATAATCGCTATAACGATAGAAAAACTAAAATGAACAATAAAGCTTACCCAAGGTAACTCCATATTTGAAAATGTATATGTTTGATGAGTAAAGTCGCTGCTAAATCCTAATTGTTGCAATAACTCTTGAGGTGGATTCGTTGCATTTCGTTCTGGTGTACGAGGTGGAAACATGACCTCCCAGCCTAACTTTACAATTCCAGATAACAAACCACCAATAATTCCGGCATAAATGAACAAGCCAATTTGTCGTTTCGTCAACTTAAGGACCCCTCTCTTTTTATCTATGTTCATTATAGTAATATGTGAAAAAACTCACAATAAAAAGTTTTTTAAAATTTAAAATATTTCTATCAACTATTTAGAAAATGACAAATAGAGTAGCAAATTTAATTTTGTAAAGAAGTATTATAAACATAATAATGCTCATAGAAATCAATGATGTAAACCTCTAATGTTGTTGGTATATTGACCAAAAAGAAAATCACTTAATCAATGAAAAATATGACATCGATTAAGTGATTGAAGATGAAAATTTAACATATAGTTGTACCAACAAAATTGTCATGATAAATTTTTTCAATAATATTTGGTTTGCTACCAGATGCAATTATAACTTTAGGACATCCATTTTCAATAGCATTTTTAGCATCAAGTACTTTGGGAATCATGCCACCGTATATATCACCGCAATGAATAAATTGCTCAATGTTACTAATTGGCAATTTAGAAAGTACAGAATCTTGAATAATTACGCCTGCAATGTTACTGAGGACATAAATCGGTACTTCTAATGACGATGCGATGAAATAGGCAAGAGTATCTGCATTGATATTATAAAATGCATTATTATGATAACTATAGCCAATTGAGTTAATGACAGGGACATATTGAGTACTTAAATAATTTATGGCTTTTTTATTTAAAGTAGTAGGAATGCCCACATATCCATATTGCTGGTTATATGGTGTAATCTCAAATAACTGTGCATCGAGACCACTTAAACCAATTGCCGAACAACCATGTCGGTTAAATGTTGCAACTAATGCGGTGTTAACTTCTGCAATTAAAGTTCGCTTTGTAATATCTATTGTTAATTTATCGGTTACTCTTAAACCATCAATAAAATGTGGCTCAATATTATGACTTGATAATGCTTCATTAATAAATGGACCGCCACCATGTACGATAATTGGGTGAATATTTTGCGATTTTAAATGCTTAATATTGTTAATAATTGATGGATGCATGTCACTAAGTGTACTGCCACCAATTTTAATGACAATAAAGTTCATCATATGCTTACACCACCTTACGTACGATATGACGCATTGATGCGTACATAATCATAGGATAAGTCACATCCGTAAGCTGTAGCTGATGCATCACCTAAACCGAGCTGGACATCTATGATGACATTTTCTTTAGTTAATGATTTTGACATGACTTGTTCATCAAATGATACAGCCATACCTTTATCAACTACTGGAATATGATTAAGTTGGACGTATGTTTGATGTGGTTCAATATTACATCCGCTATAACCAATAGCTGTAATGATTCGTCCGAAATTAGCATCTTCCCCAAAGATAGCTGATTTGACAAGGCTGGAGCTTACGATTGTTTTACCAATTCTTCTAGCTTCTGATATAGATTTTGCGCCTGAAACATTCACTGTTATTAACTTTGTTGCGCCTTCGCCATCTCTAGCAATAGCTTTAGCTAAAAATGTGCAGACAAAATGGAATGCATCAACAAAAGTTTGCCATTGTGGATGATTAGAATTTAATGTTTGATGTTTCACTTGGTGATTTGCCATAACTAACACCATATCATTTGTACTAGTATCACCATCTACTGTAATCATATTAAATGAATGATCAGTCGTTGATTTTAATAATTGATGAAGTGTATCTGTTTCAATCGTGGCATCAGTTGTAATAAATGCGAGCATGGTAGCCATGTTTGGATGAATCATGCCAGAACCTTTAGCGGTTCCACCAATCGTTATCGTTTGATCATCAATTTTAAGTGACACAGCGATGTGCTTTGTACATGTATCCGTAGTTAAAATTGCCTCATTAAAAGCTTCAGACATAGCATAGCCGGTATCTTGAATATGTTCTGTCCCATATTTAATTTTATCCATAGGTAAATATTCACCAATAACACCTGTTGAAGCAACAGCAACATACTCAGGCGGTATGTGAAGTTGTTGTGCAGCCCATTTTTGCGTTTGTCTTGCATCATCTATGCCTTGTTTCCCTGTACAAGAATTTGCATTAGCTGAGTTAACAATAAGGGCTTGTAATTTGCCATTGGATTTTTGAAGTGTTGCTTCGGTAATAACAAGTGGCGCAGCTTTGAATTGATTTAAAGTATAAACAGCAGCTGCACTAGCCAATGAAGTGGAATAAATCCAACCGAAATCTTTTTTATTAGCACGTAAACCAATATGCATACCACCAGCAGTGAATCCTTGAGGTGTACTGATATCCCCATGCTTAATTATTGAAAAATTATGTTCTTGTAATGTCGTTTCTTGTTGTTTCATCGTAACACCCCTTATGGATAAACTGGTGATTGTCTTAGACCAGTAGTGATATCGAGACCATACAATTGATTTAAGTTTTGAATGGCCTGTCCACTTGCACCTTTAACAAGATTATCAATCACTGATATTAATATTGCTGTTTGTGTCGATTCGTCTACATAAATACCGATATCACAGTAATTACTGCCGAGTACCTCTTTAGTTGTTGGAAAACTACCGATATCTCTTATTCTGACAAACGGTTGATCAGCATAATAAGAAGTCATTAATTTATGTAATGATTTAGTCGTATTTTTAGAGGTTAATTTGACATAAATCGTTGATAAAATGCCACGAGTCATAGGTACAAGGTGTGGCGTAAATATAACTGAGACGTCTTGCCCGGCAATTGTTGATAAATATTGTTCAATTTCTGGTTTGTGCTTATGGTTACCAATTGCATAAGCACTTAGGTTTTCATTCATTTCTGAAAAATGAACACGTTGAGATAAAGAACGGCCAGCCCCTGATACACCGGTTTTAGCATCAATAATGATAGATGATAAATCCACAATTTTTTCACTAATTAGCGGGTGTAATGCTAGTAAGGTTGCTGTAGGGAAGCAACCTGGATTGGAAATCAGTTTTGTTTCTTTGTTATCAAATGATTGCCATTCTGAAATGCTATAGATAGCATGATTTAAGTCGTCTTGAGATGCAGCTGATTCTTTGTAATATGACTCATATACTTCACGATTTTTAATTCTAAACGCACCGGATAAATCGATAACATGAATACCTTTTTCAACTAAAGGGGGGATACATGTTTTACTCACAGGTGCGGGTGTAGCAAAGAAAATCACATCACAATCATTGTTTTCAACTGTAAGTGCTTCGAAGTGCTGCATGATATGTTGTAAATGTGGGAACGTTAATTTCAACGGTTCATCTACTTTTGAATGTGAATAGATATGTGCAATGTTTACTTGGGGGTGTGTCTGCAATAATCGAATTAATTCAATTGCTCCATAACCGCTACCGCCAACAATACCTACTTTAATCATCATGAATCCCTCCTAAATGATATATATTCTTATTTTTAATTTTTAAAAACCTCTTGAAAAACAGAAACGATGTCATTAATTTCTTCTTCGCTTATTACTAAAGGTGGTGATAAACGGATGATAGTACGATGCGTGTCCTTACATAAAACACCACGAGCTATTAATTGTTCAACAAATGGTGTGGCATCTGTGTTAAGTTCGATACCTATAAATAAACCACGGCCTCTAATTTCTTTGATGTTTGGGTTATCAAGTTGTTGGAGTTGAGTTAATAGTAACGATCCTAAGTGTTCTGAGCGTTCAATTAGTTCTTCATTTTTAAGAACATCAAGTGCTGCAGTTGATACTGCAATAGCTAACGGATTGCCTCCAAATGTTGAACCATGTGTGCCAGGTGTTAATACGCGCATCACATCATTATTTGCGAGAACTGCAGATACAGGATATAGTCCGCCACCCAGTGCTTTTCCTAAAATATAAATATCTGGAACAACTTGTTCCCATTCCATGGCAAACCATTTACCCGTTCTACCGAGACCGACCTGAATCTCATCTGCAATGAGTAATATTTGATGTGTATCACATAATTGTCGTACAGCTTTAATGTAACCTTCAGGTGGAATGTTTACGCCACCTTCACCCTGAATGGGCTCTAAAATAATTGCTGCAGTATTTGGTGAAATAGCTTGCTCTATTTGTTCAATGTTTCCGAATTCTACTGTGGTTGTACCTTGAAGTAGGGGGTGAAATCCTATTTTGTATGAGTCATGGTTTGATAGCGATAATGATCCCAATGTACGACCGTGGAAATTATTGTTCATAGCTATAATTTCAACTTGACCGTCAGGAATATTTTTAACATCAGACCCCCATTTTCTAGCGATTTTAATAGCCGCCTCAACAGCTTCAGTGCCAGAATTAAGGGGGAGTACTTTGTCTTTCTTAGCAAGATGACAAATTTTTTCTTCCCATTTACCGAGATTGTCACTATAAAGCACACGTGAAATAATAGACAACTTTGAAGCTTGTTCAGTCATAGCTTTAACAATTTCTGGGTGGCAATGTCCTTGGTTTGCCACTGAAAATCCGGAGATACAGTCTATATATTGTTGACCATCAGTATCCCAAACTTTAGTGCCTTTTCCTTTAGTAATAACAAGTTTAAGAGGTGCGTAATTATTAGAGCTATATCGATCAGTTAATTCAATGATAGAATTCATGGGTCTCCCCCTCCTTTATATTTATACATTTTAAAGAATTAATATTAATATATTACAGTTGTTCAATATAAGTGTCAAATATAAATTTAATAATAAATGCATAATATTTCTTTGATTTTAAAATAGAGTAGAGATGCTGCGATTTATTTTGGTGTTTTGTGGTTATGGAAAATATTTAAATGTAATCAAGATAGTTATTTTTAAGCATTGTGGTCTGATAAAGGTGATGAACAATAGTAACAATCGATTTGGTTTATGAAATTGTTGTATAAAAAAATAGTGCATGATGAATGAATACATTCATCAGCACTATACTTATATCAGCCGATATTTATATGCATAAATTATTTTTGGAATCTTGGGAATAATTTAAGTGCACTATTATATTTAATATTTTCAATTGTTTCATTGTTTAAATCTAGTTGATGCTCGATTGTATTAATCATTGATTGATCTAAATTTTCAGGTGCATAGTGAGCATCGCTACCGAATAAAATATGGTCTTCAGGAGTAGTTTCTTCTAATGCTCTAAATGTTGCAGCTTGTGTTGATAAAGCAGTGTCATAATAAAAATCACTAACATAAGCTTCAGGGTCTTTGGCTAGAACAACAAATTGACTTTCGTCCGCAGTTTGTTTGATTAATTTATAACATTCGTTAATTCTCCATGTTAAATATGGTAATGTACCACCGGCATGTGCCAAAATAAATTTAATATTTGGATAGCGATCCATTGTGCCACTTAAAATTAAGTTTGCTGCAGCACGCGTTGTATTAAAAGTAAACTCAGCCATGAAATCTACAGGCATATATTTTGGTCTAGGTACATAATCAGGTGGTGTACTTGGATGTATAAACACAACTGCTGATCTTTCATCAAGAACTTTCATTAATGGTTCAAATTGTGGGTCGCCTAAAAATGCTTCATTGTAGTTAGATAATAAACCTACACCATCTAATTGTAAATTATCCAAAGCATATTTAACTTCTTCAATTGCACTATCCACATCAGGTAGTGGCAATGTTGCGAAAGCACCAAAACGATTTGGATACTCTTTGATAATTTGTGTTTGAAGTAAATTAATTTCTCGTGCAATTGCTTTTCTTTTACTTGGTTCAAGTGGTTCAACGACTGGATCAGAAATGGAAGTAATCCCTACGTCAATACCTAATCTATCCATCATTTTTATACTGTCTTCAGGTTGCCAATTGTTGATTTTTAGACCACCAGCTTTGTCAATACCAGCTTCTTTTAATGCGTCTAGGTAAAATTCAGGAATGATGTGATGATGAATATCAATATAACCTGTTTTATTTGTCATAATATAAATCCTCCTAAAATTTCAAAATGAACAAATTGACTATTTATAGACAACTTGTATATAATTCATTGTACGCTTAATACAATTAATTGCAATTCACAAAAAATGTTTATTTGTACACTAAAATACAAATTGATTAAATGTGTAAATAAAGTAGAAAATGATAGATAGAGGTGCTGAAAATGACAAATAAAAAAATTGATCCACGGGTAAAAAGAACAAATCAATATTTAATTAATGCAATTGTAAAACTACTCAATGAAAAAGATATCAATAAAATATCTATACAAAATATCACAGATTCAGCAGATCTGACTCGAGCAACGTTTTATCTGCATTATCGAGATAAGCAAGATTTTTTCAATCGAATTGTCACAAATGTTATAGATGATTTGATAGATTACGTAAAAGATGGACATTTGGTAGCATCTGGCTTAAAAAGTGAATCAGATATTAAAAATGCATTTACGCGATTATTTGAATATATTTATATGAATCATACAGTTTTCGGCGTTATGTTAAGTGATAAAGGTTTATCACAATTTAGACCAAAATTAGAAACTGAAGTGCAAAAAGAAATTTATATACCATTGTTTCACGCACTTGTTAAAATAGATGGCGAAAAAGCAAGTAAGTTTCCACAACATTATTTTTTAAACTATATAACGTCTGCTCATATTGGTGTTATTTGTACTTGGTTAAATGACGATATGAATTATAGTCCGAAATATATGGCTGAACTTCTATATAAACTAACTTTAGAAGGTGTTTTTTCAGTAGTACAAAGTGAATTTTAAGCAATAGTTGTGAAGAATGAAGTAAGAGGATAAGGTGTAACAACACTCTATATAGGCAAGAATGAAAAATGCCACAAGCACATATTTAAGTATGCTTATGGCGTTATATTATGTTTGCGGTAAATTACGATGTTTAATTTTATAGATTATAAAGCCGATAATGAATCCAATTACACTAAGAACAACCCAGCCCATGCCGATATCTGATAATGGCAAATATTTTTGACCGAAGTTAATCAAAGCTTGAGCAAATGAAGTGCTTGAAATGAATTCTGGGCTAGCTTTTAATCCATCAAGTAATGCAGCAATTGCTGTAAAGAGAATCGTCCATTGATACACAATCTTTGAATGATGGAACTTACTACTAAATAAAGTTAATATGATCAAAGCAATTGCCAATGGATATAAGAACATTAATACTGGAACTGAATACATAATAATTTTAGTTAATCCGACGTTTGCGAACAAGAATGAGATAAAGCTTACAACTGTTGCAATCGCTAAATAATTCAGCTTCGGGAATAAATGCTCAAATGTTTCTGAAAATGCTGTAATTAAACCGATGGCTGTTTTTAAGCACGCGACCATAACGATTAGAGACAATAAGACAATGCCATAGTTACCTAAGTAATATTGTGTAATTTGTGCTAATGCGATACCACCATTTTCACTTACTTTAAAGTGACCGATACTTAATGTACCCATAATTGCTAATAGAGTATAAATGATACCCATCATAACGATACTGATAGTACCAGACTTTATTGTTTCTTTAGCGATATCGGTTGGATTTTCGATGCCTAACTTTTTAATCGTAGCAACAATAATAATACCAAATGCTAACGATGCTAATGCATCTAATGTGTTGTATCCATCTAAAAAGCCATTAAATAAAGCGTTAGATTGATATTGCTTACTAATAGGTGCATCTGAAATGCCACCTAATGGATGGATAAAGGCAAATAATAAAATGATTGCTAATAATACTAAGAATACAGGATTTAAAAATTTACCGATATATTCTAAAATTCGTGAAGGTTTTCTCGCAAAAAACCATGCAATCACAAAGAAAATAAAGCTAAAAATAAATAAATATAAAGTAATCTGCTTTGGTGATAAAAATGGCGAGAATGCTATTTCAAACGATGTTGTAGCTAATCTAGGTAGGGCAAAAAATGGGCCAATTACCAGATACAATGCAATCGTGAAAATATAAGCATAGGTTTTATTAACACGAGAGGCGATTTCAAATAAGCCAGCTGTCTTTGAAATACCGATGGCAATGATACCTAAAAACGGTAATCCGATTGCTGTAATTAAGAATCCTAAGTTAGCGATAAAAACGTTAGAACCAGCAGCTTGTCCCAAATGAATCGGGAATATAAGGTTACCAGCACCAAAGAATAAACCGAATAACATAGAACCTATAAACATGTTTTCTTTAAATGTTAGTTTCTTTTTCATATATGTATTTGTTCTCCTTTATAGAACTTATAAAAATCTACTTAATTAAGATAATATCAAAAACTAAACATAAAATGATACATAATTTTGTAATAAATACTAAATTTTTTGAAAATTCCGGAATGAAGGTAGCATTTAAATAAGTAAGAGGGATACAAATAGAATCATTTAACAATAAATGTGTGTATTTAAATTATAGAGGTTAGACAACCCGGCGTTTTAATAATTTGTGATGTGTATCGTATGCAATAAAAACGCCCCTTCATCAAAAATGAAGGGGGATATCTAAGTACACGCTTATTTTAATGTGTTCAGTAATTCATTTGTAGTTATTGTTTGTCCCATTATAGGAAATATATTTTCAATAGGAAATTGATGTAACGTTTCATTTTGTGCGCTCATCATATCCGTAACAAAGAACTGATTGTAGTTTAACTGATAGGCATCTCGTGCTGTCGTATCTACACCAACATGTGTTGCGACACCACCAAGAACAATAGTATCAATGCCTCGGCGTCGTAATTGTAAGTCTAAATCTGTACCTACAAATGCACTGAATTGCCGTTTGTCTATGACAAAATCGCCATCTCTCTTATCTAATAAGTGATGGAACTTACTATAGTCATCGCCTTCTTTAGGTGGTAATGATATCATTGCATTCGGTTTCAATGCATCGTTACCATCGTAAAGTTTAACGCGGACAAAAGCGATAAAGCCATTATTTTTTCTAAACACTTCTATTAATTTGTTAGCATTTTGAATTACATTTTCAGCAGTGTTAGGTGCGTAGTCCATTTTAAGGATGCCTTGTTGCAAGTCAATTAAGACTAATGCAGTTTTATTGAAATTAATCATTTTTTATCAGAGTCCTTTTCATATAATTAAGCATTTATAATTATATTTATACCCTAAGAACGATGAATTTATTTATTTTGTTGTGAAAATGCTTTAGCAATATCGATTAGTTTTTTCGGTGCATCTTCAACAGACATTTTGACTTCGACAAAATGCATTACATCTGTATTGTTGTTAATTGCGTTAAATGTATCTTGCAAGTCTTTTGCTGATTCAACATCATGAACTGCTACATTTTTACCACCAAATACAGCAGGTAGGGCTTTATAATCCCACATATGAATGTCATTATAAGGCTCATACATTCCATGAATGAGTCGTTCAACCGTATAGCCATCATTATTAATCACAAATAGTACCGGTTTAATATGTTGTCTAATCATAGTCGAAATGGCTTGAACAGTTAGTTGTAAAGAACCATCACCAATTAATAGTAAGTTACGACGATTTGTATCTGCTAATTGAGAACCTAATGTTGCTGGTAACGTGTAGCCGATAGAACCCCATAATGGTTGTCCGATAAAGGTATTATTTTTGTATAAAGCTAAATCGTAAGCTCCAAAGAATGATGTACCTTGATCAGCAATAATAACATCATTTGGGTTTAAGAAATTTTGCATCATTTTGAAATATGTTTGTTGTGTTAATGGTTCTGTGCCAACGGTACAATCTGTTGATGTTGGACGTTGATAAGCAGGGAATGATGCATTGTTTGTATATGAAATATTGGATAATTGTTTTAACAATGATAGTAGAGATACTGCATCATTTGTAACATCATCAATTTTGATATTGTGATGATTTAACATAACGACATCATCGATATTAAATTGGTATGAAAATCCAGCTGTTGCAGAATCTGTTAATTTGGCGCCAATATTTAAAATTAAATCGCTATTGTCCACATAATCTCGAATGTTTTCTTCGGCAATTTTTCCATCGTAAATTCCCATATAGTACGGATTTTCCTCATTAAAAGCACCTTTTCCTAATGAAAGCTGTGCCACAGGTATCTGTGTTTGATTTACAAAACCTTCTAATTCTTGATGGAGATTGAAACTATTGATTTCATGCCCAGTAATGATGACAGGTTGCTTCGCTTGCTGCAACTTAGAAGTTAACAACTCTATATATGTTGATGCATCAGTGTGTTGTGCTGGTGTCACTTCGAATGGTGTCGGTATGTCAATTTCAGAGATTGCAACATCAATCGGTAAATGCAAATGCACTGGGCGTCTTTCGGCAATAGCAATATTAATCAATCGTGGTATTTCAGTTGTTGCGTTTTCAGGTGTAATGTAACCTTGTGCAACTGTAATATGAGCAAACATTTTACGATAGTCATCAAATGTTCCTTCACCAAGTGAATGATGTACATATTTGCCAGCTTGTTCTACGGCACGAGTTGGTGCACCTGTAATCGCAATGACAGGTAAACGTTCGGCATAAGAACCTGCGATACCATTGACGGCGCTGAGTTCACCAACACCAAATGTAGTAACTAAAGCAGCGAGTCCATTAAGACGGGCATAACCGTCCGCTGCGTAACTTGCATTTAATTCGTTTGTATTTCCAACCCAATCTACATTGGGATTGCTGATAATATCGTCTAGAAAAGCGAGATTAAAATCACCAGGAACACCAAAAATTTTATCGACGCCTGCTCGATGAATAGCGTCAATTAAGTAAGCTCCAATGCGTTGTTTCATAAAAAAACCACCTTTTCTTTATATTTACACTTCAAATGATAGCCTTGAATGTGGTATAAGGTCAAGAAAGTTGACTTTATTGTGAAAACGCTAACAATAGCGAACAATTAATGTTTTTAAAAGGGTTTATATTGAGCAATTCAAAGAGGGGATACTAATATTAAAAAGTATAGAGAAGTGAATGTGTTGCATGAGATAATGACAAAATTTAAAGTTATTAAAGCGAAAATAAACAGGAGCGTATCCATAAAAAGGTATACACTCCTGTCGTTATATTAATTATTTAGCTTCAAACAATTGATCTCCAAATGCAATGTTGCCGTGTTCACCTTGTTTGAAATCAAGATTTGTAATATTGCCTTGAGTAACAATGATTGGTGTAATGTCGCTCTTCGCATTATTACGAATATAGTCTAAATCAAAGTTGATTAATAAATCACCTTGTTTAACTTCTTGACCTTCCTCAACATGTAAAGTAAAGCCTTCTCCGTTTAATTTAACAGTGTCTAAACCGATGTGGATTAATAGTTCTAAACCACTATCTGATACAAGACCAATTGCATGTTTTGTTGGGAAAATCATTTGTACTTTACCGTTGAATGGTGCACGAACTTCACCTTGTGAAGGTTTAATAGCGATACCGTCACCCATCATTTTTTCGCTGAACACTTGATCAGGCACTTCTGATAATGGTGTTACTTCACCAGTTAATGGTGCATGAACGATATGGCTCAATTCGCTTGTTGCAGATTTATCTTCTGCAACAACAACAGTTTCGTCTTTATCGTCTTCCATAGTAGTAGGGTTTTCTACTACTTGACCATTCATAATTTGTTGCATTTCGTGCTTGATTTGGTCAGATTTAGGACCAAAAATAGCTTGCATATTATTACCAACTTCTAAAACACCAGAAGCACCTAAGTCTTTTAGACCAGGAACATCAACTTTAGATTTGTCGTTAACTTCAACACGTAGGCGTGTGATACAAGCGTCTAAATGCTTAATGTTTGCTTTTCCACCCATAGCTTCTAATACTGCATATGGTAATTCAGTTGCTGAAGCAGTAGCTGCTTGTGATTGTTTATCTTCACGACCTGGTGTTTTATATTTTAATTTTACAATTAGGAATCGGAATACGAAGTAGTAAATAACTGCGTATACAAGACCTACAGGAATGACTAACCACCATTGCGTCTTATTTGGTAGCACGCCGAGTAAGAAGTAATCGATGAAACCACCTGAGAATGTATAACCTAAGTGAACATCTAATAAGTACAATGTTAAGAATGATAAACCATCAAGTACTGCGTGAATAAAGAATAATAATGGTGCTACGAATAAGAATGAGAATTCTAAAGGTTCTGTAATACCAGTTAAGAATGATGTTAAAGCTGCAGAACCCATTAAACCTGCTACTACTTTTTTATTTTCAGGTTTAGCTGTGTGATAAATTGCTAAAGCTGCTGCAGGTAAACCGAACATCATAACAGGGAATTCACCTTGCATGAATTTACCAGCCGTTAAATGTGCACCTTCACGAATTTGTTCGATAAAGATACGTTGGTCACCGTGAATAATGTCACCAGCTGCATTTTTCCATGAACCAAACTCGAACCAGAACGGTGCGTGGAAAATATGGTGCAGTCCGAATGGAATTAATAAACGCTTAATGAAACCGAATAAGAAGACGGCAACGCCAGTATTTGAATCTAATAATCCTGTACTGAATGCATTTAAGCCTGATTGAATCGTTGGCCAAATTAATGCCATTGGGAATGCTAATATAAATGATGTTGTAGCCATCATAATAGGCACGAAACGCTTACCAGCGAAGAAACCTAAATAAGATGGTAAGTTAATGTTATAGAACTTGTTATAACACCAAGCTGCCAGGGCCCCGATAATAATACCGCCGAATACACCTGTTTGTAATGTTGGGATACCTAAAATGCTAGCGTAACCACTCGCTGGATCACCTATGTTTTTAGGTGTTACTTGTAAAAAGTCTCCCATTGTTTTGTTCATGATTATGTAACCGACAAATGCTGCGATAGCTGCTACACCATCACCGCCAGCTAATCCAATTGCGACACCTAATGCGAAAATCATAGGCAAGTTATCAAAAATGATACCACCAGCACCTGTCATTAATTTAGCGACAGTTTGTACGCCACCATTTTGTATAAAAGGCAAGTAGTGTTGTAATGATTCGCCTTGCATAGCTGTACCAATAGCTAATAAAAGACCGGCTGCTGGTAAAATTGCAACAGGTAACATTAAAGCTTTACCGATACGTTGCAATTGACCGAATATTTTCTTTCTCACTTGTCCAACCTCCAAAGTTGTATTTGATATTTAAGATTCAATAAAAAAAGACACAAGCAAATAGACTGTGTTGGTAACCATCACAGTATAATTTAACTCATGCCTAATCTTACTTAGTAACACGTTGGTGTATGTAATTAATGCAAAAGAAGCAATTGACTAAGGTTAGTTTGTCGAGCTTACCATCACATCTTATTGAATCTTATTTGTTTGCGACTCCTATTTTAGCATGGTAAAGTATGCGTTTTCAATACAATTATTAAATTCAATTCCAAATAGCTAAATTATTTTAAGATTAATATGAAAAGTTAATATAAGATAATCAATAATAAAGTGCGTAAAAGTGAATGCTGGATGCGACAATAGCAATGATTTTAAAGAATTAAATGAAAACTCATGGAAGGAGATTGAAAAGAAGAAGTTGTGACAGAAATTTGTAACATTATTACAATGAATACACTTGAGCTTATTAATATTGTAATGTGGTTTCTCTTATAGTAAAATGTAAGCGATTACACAACTCAACTATATTTTCCTAATATTTATAACATTAAGGAGGGCTATTTTGACAGGCTTTTCAGTGTATTTAGGACAACCTTTAGACGAAGCGTATATTAAGCGCATGATTAATTTAGGTTATCAAACGATTTTCACATCTATACAAATACCAGAAGAAGATGACGAGACAAAATATCATTATTTCACACAACTACTCAACTTATTACAACATGAACAAGTGACATACCTCATAGATGCAAATCCATCTATCTTAACACCATCTTTTTATGAGCATCTTCGACAATATGATGCACAATTTATGATTCGTATCGATCATAGTACATCTATTGAGACAATCGAAGCGATTATGGCACAAGGTTTTAAGTGCTGTTTGAATGCAAGTATTATTTCCCGGGAATTGTTAACAAATTTACATCAACATTTGAATGATTTTACTTTACTTTCATTTTGTCATAATTATTATCCAAGACCAGATACGGGATTATCTGCTGACTGGGTTAAAAAGAAAAATGAATATATTTATCAATTTAATAAAAAGGCACAAATATATGGCTTCATAGTAGGTACAGATTTAAGAGGACCTTTGCATAAAGGTTTGCCAACTGTCGAATTAACACGATATGACCATCCAGTCGTTGCAGCCGATGTATTACAAGATGTTGGTATTACGGATGTGTTAGTTGGGGATCCAAAAATTGAAAAAAGACTAGCTATACAACTTATAGACTTTTGTAATTGTCGACATTTCTCACTAGCTATTAATGAAGATTTCGATGAGCAAGTAGCATTTCTTTTCGACATACAACATAAAGTGCGTCCTGATAACCCAGAAAAAGTTATTCGATCAGAAACATCAAGAGAAATAAATTCGCAAACTATTCAACCACATCATACGGTACAGCGACATATTGGTTCAGTGACCGTGGATAATTTGAAAAATGGACGCTATCAAGGTGAACTCCAAATTGTAAGACACCCTCTTAGCGCGCATGACAATGTTAACGTTGTTGCACAAATTATCAAAGAAGACTTACCGTTGTTAAATTGTATTGCACCGAATGATACATTTAATTTTCAAAAATTAGGGAGTGTCAAAAGTAATGGAAAATAGTACGACTGAAGCACGCAATGAAGCGACGATGCATCTCGATGAAATGACTGTGGAAGAGGCGCTAATTACGATGAATGAAGAGGATCAACAAGTACCATTAGCGGTCAAGCAAGTGATCCCACAACTTACAAAAGTCGTAAATAAAACAATTTCACAGTACAAAAAAGGTGGGCGTTTAATTTATATCGGTGCAGGAACGAGTGGACGATTGGGCGTCTTAGATGCGGCAGAGTGTGTGCCTACATTTAATACAGAACCTTATGAAATTATCGGTATCATTGCAGGTGGTCAGCGCGCGATGACGATGGCAGTAGAGGGTGCAGAAGATCATAAAAAACTTGCAGAAAATGATTTAGCAAAGATAAATTTAACAGAAAAAGATATCGTAATTGGTATTGCTGCGAGTGGCAAAACACCATATGTTATTGGTGGTTTAACATTTGCAAACACAATCGGTGCGACAACGGTGTCAATTTCATGTAATGAACATGCAATTATAAGTGAAATTGCCAAATATCCTGTAGAAGTAAAAGTTGGTCCTGAAGTATTAACTGGATCTACACGATTAAAGTCAGGCACAGCACAAAAATTAATTTTAAATATGATATCAACAATTACCATGGTGGGTGTCGGCAAGGTATACGACAACCTCATGATTGATGTGAAAGCAACAAACCAAAAACTTATCGACCGTTCAGTGCGTATTATTCAAGATATATGTGCTATCACATATGATGAAGCAATGCATTTATATCAAGTGTCTGAGCATGATGTAAAAGTTGCGACAGTCATGGGTATGTGTGGCATTTCTAAGGAAGAGGCAACAAGACGGTTATTAAACAATGACAATATTGTTAAACGAGCAATCAGAGATAAACAACCTTAGGAGGGATTTAAATGACCAAAGAGCAACAGCTTGCAGAACGAATTATCGCTGCAGTAGGTGGCATGGATAATATAGATAGCGTTATGAATTGTATGACGCGTGTTCGTATTAAAGTATTAGATGACAATAAAGTAGACGAACAAGGACTAAAACAAATTGATGGTGTCATGGGAGTTATACATGATGAACGTATTCAAGTTGTAGTTGGTCCTGGTACAGTAAATAAGGTGGCCAACCATATGGCGGAATTGAGTGGTGTAAAACTAGGAGATCAAATACCACATCATCACAAAGATTCTCAAAAAATGGACTATAAATCATTTGCGGCTGATAAAGCGAAAGCAAATAAAGACGCACACAAAGCGAAACAAAAGAATGGTAAGTTGAATAAAGTACTAAAATCAATTGCCAATATATTTATACCGTTGATTCCAGCATTTATTGGAGCAGGATTAATCGGTGGAATTGCTGCTGTACTTAGCAATTTAATGGTCGCTGGGTATATTTCAGGTGCTTGGATTACGCAATTGATTACCGTTTTTAATGTAATTAAAGATGGTATGCTAGCATATTTAGCTATTTTCACTGGTATTAATGCTGCTAAAGAATTTGGTGCGACACCAGGATTGGGTGGTGTCATTGGTGGTACAACTTTATTAACTGGTATCGCTGGTAAAAATATTTTAATGAATGTTTTTACTGGGGAACCATTACAACCTGGACAAGGTGGAATTATAGGCGTTATTTTTGCAGTTTGGATTTTAAGTATTGTTGAAAAAAGACTACATAAAATTGTACCAAATGCTATTGATATTATCGTAACACCGACAATTGCATTATTGATAGTAGGGCTATTAACTATCTTTATCTTTATGCCATTAGCAGGATTTGTTTCAGATAGTTTAGTTTCAGTTGTTAACGGTATTATTAATATTGGTGGTGTATTTAGTGGTTTTATAATCGGTGCTAGCTTCCTACCGTTAGTTATGCTAGGACTGCATCATATTTTTACACCAATTCATATAGAAATGATAAATCAATCAGGTGCCACTTACTTACTACCAATTGCGGCAATGGCTGGAGCTGGACAAGTCGGTGCAGCATTGGCACTTTGGGTAAGATGTAAACGCAATACGACATTACGCAATACACTGAAAGGTGCATTGCCGGTTGGTTTCCTAGGCATTGGAGAACCTTTGATTTATGGGGTGACTTTACCATTAGGACGACCTTTCTTGACTGCTTGTATAGGTGGTGGCATAGGCGGTGCTGTGATTGGTGGCATTGGACATATCGGTGCAAAAGCAATTGGACCAAGTGGTGTGTCATTATTGCCATTAATTTCAGATAA
The DNA here is from genome assembly GCF_000236925.1 of Staphylococcus argenteus. Taxonomy (NCBI): domain Bacteria; kingdom Bacillati; phylum Bacillota; class Bacilli; order Caryophanales; family Staphylococcaceae; genus Staphylococcus; species Staphylococcus argenteus. The sequence continues at coordinate 200,060 of NC_016941.1, forward strand.
TATGTATTTAGGGTATATTGCAGGCCTACTTTCTGCGTATGCAGGTGGATTCATTTGTACTTATTTATTTGGAACGACAAAGGCAATGCGACAAACAGATTTGTTGGGTGATTAATGATGACAAATATTTTGTATAGGATTGACAAACAATTGAGTGATTTTACTAAGACAGAAAAGAAAATCGCCAATTACATTTTAAAGAATCCACATAAAATCATTGATATGACAGTAAACGATTTGGCAGATGTTGCAAAAGTAAGTACGGCATCTATCGTTCGATTTAGTCGGAAGATGACACATCAAGGTTTTCAAGAGTTAAAGATTGCGATATCTAGATATTTACCTGAAGATATTGCGACTAATCCGCATTTAGAATTGATTGAAAATGAATCTGTAGAAACTTTAAAAAATAAAATGATCGCAAGAACGACAAACACAATGAGATTTGTAGCTACAAATATAATGGATGCACAAATTGATGCTATATGCGAAGTATTAAAAAATGCTAGAACAATATTTTTATTCGGATTTGGTGCGTCGAGTTTAACAATCGGTGATCTTTTTCAAAAGTTATCTCGTATAGGGTTAAACGTGAGGTTATTACATGAAACGCATTTACTTGTTTCAACGTTTGCGACGCATGATAAAAGAGATTGCATGGTTTTTGTTACGAACCAAGGTAGTCACAGTGAATTGCAATCTATAGCACAAGTTGCCACACATTACAGTATTCCCATCATAACTATATCTAGTACAGCTAATAATCCAGTGGCACAAATTGCAGATTATGCATTAATCTATGGCAGAACTGATGAAAATGAAATGCGTATGGCAGCAACAACATCTTTATTTGCACAGTTATTCACGGTAGATATATTGTACTATCGCTTCGTAGCTTTAAATTATCATGCGATACTTGATTGTATAACCCAGTCAAAAATGGCACTTGATAATTATAGGAAACATCTTGCGACGATTGAATTTAAACATTAGGTAATTACGCTTTCTAATATAAATGGATTTGCAATATAAATATAAGTAGTTTAAGTTTTCGATGTGACTAAATTATTTGATGAAAATGTTTTAAAAAAGTTGGAAGCGTCGGCATTTCATTGTATTGGGTAATGCAGCGTAAACAAATTATTGTGCGAACATTTTTGATAGAAACCATTTTAATATGTAGCACGGGTATTTGAGGGGAATTTGTTGTGTTGATACCAAACTACGATTTAGAAGGCATATACGAATAACTTAAAGCAAAGTTCAAATAAAAGACTCCCTATAAAGTAGACGCTTAAAAAGTGGAATACTTATAGGGAGCTTTGCTTTTTCGTGATTAAAAATTCAAGAATAATTTTAATGCTAAGTGAACTAATATGAAGATTATTAAGATTATCATAATCCAATTTGCAATATGAATAACACGTTTAAAGCGTTTACGTTGTTTGTATTCTGGGCTTTTATAGAGTAGGTAATAGTACATAAATAGAATGGCAGCGAACATACCAAATATTGAAGTGAAGTTACCAATAGTTACTGACATAAAATGACTTAAAGTTAAATAATAACTAAGAGTGATGATTAAAAATAAAATGATTTCATAGATAAATAAGACCACACATGCCAACCTCCATTACTTTTTAGTCGAAGTAGTGAGAAATTACTTGATGTAGTGCTTTCAAATATTAGTATACACTTTATATAAAATATAAGCATTAAATTAAAGGCCGATAAAAATAGAATATATTTACGTTTAAAGATAAAAAATAAACATTTTTCATTAATATTTATGATATATTTAGGACAATAGAAAGTGTACGGAAGGGGATATGGATGGCACATCAAAGTGAATATGCATTAGAAAATGAAATGATGAACCAACTTGAACAACTAGGCTATGAAAGGGTAACGATACGAAATAATGAGCAATTGCTTGATAATTTCAGAGCCATTTTAAATGAACGTCATGCGGATAAATTAGATGGGAAACCACTCACTGATAAAGAATTTCAACGTCTTCTAACGATGATTGATGGGAAAAGTATTTTCGAGAGTGCACGTATTTTACGTGACAAATTACCACTTCGACGTGATGATGAGTCTGAGGTTTATTTGTCGTTTTTAGATACTAAAAGTTGGTGTAAAAATAAGTTTCAAGTGACAAATCAGATAGCAGTTGAAGATGCCTATAAAGCACGTTATGACGTTACAATTTTAATCAATGGATTACCCCTTGTTCAAGTAGAATTGAAGCGTCGTGGCATTGATATTAATGAAGCATTTAATCAAGTAAAACGATACCGTAAACAAAATTACACAGGTTTATTCCGTTATATACAAATGTTTGTTATTAGTAATGGTGTTGAGACAAGATATTTTTCCAATAATGACAGTGAATTATTAAAAAGTCATATGTTTTATTGGAGTGATAAACAAAATAAGCGTATAAATATATTGCAATCTTTTACTGAGACATTTATGAGACCTTGTCAATTAGCCAAGATGATATCACGCTATATGATTATTAATGAAACAGATAGAATTCTAATGGCAATGCGTCCATATCAAGTGTATGCAGCTGAAGCACTAGTACAACAAGCAACTGAAACAGGCAATAATGGATATATTTGGCATACTACAGGAAGCGGTAAGACGTTGACATCTTTTAAAGCGAGTCAGATTTTGTCACAACAAGAAAGTATTAAGAAAGTTATTTTCTTGGTTGACCGTAAAGACTTAGATAGTCAAACAGAAGAAGAATTTAATAAATTTGCAAAGGGCGCTGTCGATAAGACATTTAATACTTCGCAACTCGTACGCCAATTAAATGATAAAAGTTTACCGCTTATTGTTACGACAATTCAAAAGATGGCAAAAGCAATTCAAGGGAATGCCCATTTATTAGAGCAGTATAAGACGAATAAAGTAGTATTTATTATTGATGAATGTCATCGCAGTCAATTTGGTGATATGCACCGTTTAGTTAAACAACATTTCAAAAATGCCCAATATTTTGGATTCACTGGTACACCACGTTTCCCAGAAAATAGTAGTCAAGATGGTCGTACGACTGCAGATATTTTTGGTAGATGTTTGCACACATATTTAATTAGAGATGCCATTCACGATGGTAATGTACTCGGTTTCTCAGTTGACTATATTAATACTTTTAAAAATAAAGCTTTAAAAGCAGAAGATAACAGCATGGTGGAAGCAATTGATACAGAAGAGGTATGGTTAGCTGATAAACGTGTGGAATTAGTAGCACGACATATCATTAATAATCATGATAAATACACACGTAATCGTCAATATTCAAGTATATTTACAGTACAAAGCATCCACGCGCTTATTAAATATTATGAGACATTTAAGCGACTTAATAAAAAGTTAGAACAACCATTAACGGTAGCTGGTATATTTACGTTTAAACCTAATGAAGATGATCGTGACGGTGAAGTACCATATCATTCACGTGAAAAATTAGAGAAAATGATTAGTGATTATAATAAAAAGTTTGAGACGAATTTTTCAACAGACACGCATAATGAGTATTTTAATCATATTTCAAAAAACGTTAAAAAAGGCGTAAAAGATAGTAAGATTGACATCTTAATCGTTGTTAATATGTTCTTAACTGGTTTTGATAGTAAAGTACTGAACACTTTATATGTTGATAGGAATTTAATGTATCATGATTTAATTCAAGCATATTCACGTACAAATAGGGTTGAAAAAGAATCGAAGCCGTTCGGTAAAATTGTAAACTATCGCGATTTGAAAAAAGAGACGGACGATGCACTGAGAGTATTTTCACAAACCAATGATGCGGATACTATTTTAATGCGCAGTTATGAAGAGTATAAAAAAGAATTTATGGAAGCATATCATGAGCTTAAAATAATTGTTCCGACACCACACATGGTTGATGATATTCAAGATGAAGAAGAACTGAAACGCTTTGTAGAAGCATACCGTTTATTAGCTAAAATTTTATTACGTTTAAAAGCATTTGATGAGTTTGAGTTTACCGTTGATGAAATTGGTATGGATGCACAAGAAAACGAAGATTATAAAAGTAAATATTTAGCCGTGTATGATCAAGTGAAAAGATCGACGGCTGAGAAAAATAAAGTATCCATATTAAATGATATTGATTTTGAAATAGAAATGATGCGTAACGATACGATTAATGTGAATTACATTATGAATATATTGAGGCAAATTGATTTAGAAGATAAAGCAGAACAACGACGTAATCGAGAACAAATTAGACGTATTTTAGACCATGCAGATGATCCGACTTTACGATTGAAACGTGATTTAATTAAAGAATTTATCGACAATGTTGTACCTTCATTAAATAAAGATGACAATATTGATGAAGCATATGTTAATTTCGAAAGTATTAAAAAAGAAGCGGAGTTCAAAGGATTTGCAGGAGAGAGATCTATCGATGAACAAGCCCTAAAAACAATTTCAAATGACTATCAGTATAGTGGTGTCGTAAACCCTCACCAACTTAAACAAATGATTGGTGAGTTGCCATTGAAAGAAAAACGTAAAGCAAGAAAAGCCATTGAATCTTTTGTTGCAGAGACAACTGAAAAATACGATGTGTAATGACTGAAAATATCCCCCTCGCTTAGTGTAGGGGGATTTGATTTTGGTGTCAAAACACCTAAAGTATGGGTGAGATTTTAAGTCATGGCAAAGCACCTAAAGCTTGAAATGGTGCTCGAACCTTAACATAGCACAATATAGTATGACAAAGTCATCGAACATAACTCATAGAAAGTTGCGCAGTTTATTCCAAGTTGCGCAGTCACTGAACCGAATTGCTCATAACTTTTATTTTGTAATGACAGGCACTGCTGAAATAAGTTGTTTTGCATAGTCTGATTGCGGATGTTTGATAATATCTTCTGTGTTATTAAGTTCAACGATCTCACCATTTTTCATCACTGCAACGCGATCACATATTTCATTGATGACGCCCATGTCGTGTGTGATGAATAAATAAGTGATGCCAAAATCTAACTGTAATTGTTTTAATAAATCGATGATATCTTTTTGGATTGAAACGTCTAAAGCTGACACTGCCTCGTCGCAAACAATTAGTTTAGGTTCTACAGCGAGTGCTCTCGCGATACTTACACGTTGGCGTTGTCCACCAGATAACTCATGTGGATAACGATATAAGAAGCTTTGATCTAGGCCAACTTTTTCTAACAAGGATACGACAGTTTTAATCATATCATCATCTTTTATTTTCCCATGAATAATAAGAGCTCGTTTAATTACATCAATGACTTTAAATCTTGGATTGATAGATGCGAATGGATCTTGGAAAATCATTTGAATGTCTTGGCGTAAAGGTTTCAATTCCTTAGCAGGTACATTGTTATACCAAATAAAGCCTTCTGACACATCCTTTAGACCGACGACCGTCTTACCTAAAGTTGATTTTCCTGAACCTGACTCCCCAACGATACCTAATGTTTCACCTTTCCTAATAGCTAAGTTTATATCTCTAACTGCTCGGAATATGCTGCCATTCGGTGATGTATAATCTACGCTCACGTGATCGAATTTTAATAAAATATCATTACTTAATTGTCTTGGCGGACGAGTTTGATGAATATTAGGAATCGCATCAATCAAGCGTTTCGTATATGTATGTTGCGGTGATTTAAAGATACTTTCAACCGTACCACTTTCAACGACACTTCCATCTTTCATTACAATCACATCGTCGCAAAATTGATACACAGCGCCTAAATCGTGTGTGATAAAAATAATAGATGTTTCTGTGTACTCATAAAGGGACTTCATTAACTGCAGTAATTGATTTTGTGTACTTGCATCTAATGCTGTTGTTGGTTCATCTGCGATTAAAATTTGTGGTTTTAAAATTAAGGCAATTGTTATCATGACACGTTGACGCATACCACCAGAAAGTTCATGTGGATAAGCATTAAATTGACGTGTCGCATCTTTAATTCCAACTTTATCTAAAATATCGATGGCCATCGACTTTGCTTCTGACTTTGATACACGTTTATGTTGAAATAGAACTTCTGTAATTTGCTTGCCAATCGTTAATCTTGGATTTAAAGAGGAAAGTGGATCTTGAAAAATCATCGAGATATCTTTTCCTCGAATTTGTCTTAATGATGCAGAGGTTAATTCTGTTAGTACTTTACCGTCAAAAATAATTTCTCCAGTTAAAGTATGATCTGGATAATCTGGTAATAGACCTAAAATTGATTTTGCCGTAATACTTTTACCTGATCCAGATTCACCAACTATACCTAAAATATGTTTTTTTCGTAATTCGAAAGAGACATTTTTTACCGCTTGAACTGTAGTTTCATCATAATTGAATTGTACATTCAGACTGTTGACTTTTAATAAATTTGACATGATGTTGTGCCTCCCTATTCACAAATGTGTAAATTTATTCTATACTTTTGTATATCATAGTAATCTACTCAAGATTATTTTACAAGGAGTGATTATCATAATTACTTATTCAAAGTCATTTAAGTTGTTGTATCATAAGGCATTTTATAGGGTTATACTTTCGGTATTGAGCTTACCAATATTTTTATATGCAGTGATTGGTTTTGCTTTTTCAACTAAGAGAAAAAAATTTTACGCTAATAATTCTGAAATTTCAGAAATCGAACAAGCGTTACAAGAAAAATATAAATATTTGTCTCAGCTAAAGTCGACTACACAAATACATAGAGAAGCAATCAAAATATTCAAGACGCAAAGGTCTAATACCAACTTTAATAGCATTGAACAAGCGCATTTTTCATCATACTTTGAAAATGTATTGTTCCACAAGTTCATCATTATCAAAGTGGTATTGGCTTTACCACTGTTCGTTATGCTGACATTTTATTTACAGCCATTAGTTAGGTATATTTTCGAACGCATCATTATGGCTGTAATTGTTATTATTGGCGTAATCATTAGTGTCTTTACAATTTTATATTTTTCACCACTTGATGCGGCATATAGCATATTGGGGCAAAATGCTACAAAGGCACAAATACATCAATTTAATGTATTACATCACCTTAACGAACCTTATTTTATTCAATTGTGGGATACTATCAAAGGCGTTTTTACGTTTGATTTAGGTACAACATACAAAGGAAATGAGGTAGTGACAAAAGCGGTTGGCGAGAGAATTCCAATTACAATTCTTATAACAGTATTAGCGTTGATTGTGGCACTAATTATTGCGATACCAGTAGGGATTATTAGTGCGATGAAGAGAAATAGTTGGCTTGATATCACATTGATGACGATAGCTTTAATTGGTTTATCCATTCCAAGTTTCTGGCAAGGGCTATTGTTTATTTTGGCGTTCTCATTGAAATTGGATATTTTACCACCGTCTTATATTCCAGAACATCCAATATCGTTGATTTTAACTGTACTTGTCATTGGAACAAGTATTGCTGCTTCTATAACGCGTATGACAAGGTCTTCAGTTCTTGAAGTTATGCGTAGTGATTATGTATTAACGGCTTATGCAAAAGGGCTATCGACGACGCAAGTAGTTATTAAGCACATTTTAAAAAATGCAATCGTTCCAATTGTGACGCTAGTCGGTCTATTAGTGGCGGAGTTACTGGGTGGCTCAGCTGTGACGGAACAAGTATTTAATATTAATGGTATCGGTCGCTATATTGTTCAAAAACAACTTATACCTGATATCCCAGCGGTCATGGGTGGGGTCGTATATATATCAATAGTTATTTCATTATCAAATTTAATCATTGATATTTTCTATACGCTTATCGATCCAAAATTACGTAGTGAAATTAACGAAAGGAAGTGAGGCATATGGTAAAAGTTACAACAAAGATAGCTTCCTTAAAATTATTCGCAAGTTATGCCATAGCAACATATATTTTAGTCATTTTAACAAGTGCTTTAAATATTTTTAAAGGATATGTGGCAGATACGTTTTATATTGCTGAAACGTTGTTAATCATCTTAACCATTGCGTTAATTATTATCGTAGTAACTGAATCAAATTGGAAAAGGCATGTCACATGGCGTCGTTTCATTGAAGTGTTGTTACTGTTGATGGCTTTAACAGGGAATGTATTCACTTTATTAATGTTTGTAAGTGTTAGACGTTATCAACGTACATCGCAAATACATAGTTATAACGGTTGGGAAGCATTTATACGAAAAATTGTTAAACATCGTATTGCTATTATTGGATTATTTGTTTTAGTTTACATGCTGTCATTATCAATCGTGTCTCAATTTACGTTTGATACGTCATTGGCTACTAAAAATCAGTTTAATGCACTATTACATGCACCAAGTCTAGCCTATCCGTTTGGTACTGATGATTTCGGTAGAGATTTATTTACACGTGTTGTTGTAGGGACGAAACTGACATTTTCAATATCAATCATCTCTGTGATTATCGCAGTTATTTTTGGTGTGCTACTAGGCACAATTGCCGGTTATTTTAATCATATTGATAATTTAGTGATGCGTATTTTAGATATTGTGTTTGCAATTCCATCATTATTGTTAGCGGTGGCAATTATTGCTTCTTTTGGCACAAGTATTCCAAATTTAATTATTGCGCTAAGTATTGGAAATATACCATCATTTGCGCGAACAATGCGTGCAAGTGTTTTAGAGATTAAACGTATGGAATATGTAGATGCAGCACGTGTTACAGGAGAAAATACTTGGCGTATTATATGGCATTATATTTTACCGAATGCAATTGCACCAATGATTGTACGCTTTTCTTTAAACATAGGTGTTGTTGTATTAACAACAAGCAGTTTAAGTTTCTTAGGACTTGGCGTTGCGCCTGACGTAGCGGAATGGGGTAACATTTTGCGTACCGGTAGTAACTATTTAGAAACACACAGTAACTTAGCTATAGTACCTGGTATTTGTATTATGTTCGTCGTTTTAGCATTTAATTTTATAGGTGATGCAGTGCGAGATGCACTTGATCCAAAAATTCATTAAAAAGGTAGGGATAGATGTGAAAAGAATCATTAGTATCGCAATTATAGTGTTAGCGTTGGTATTAAGTGGTTGTGGTGTCCCTACGAAATCAGAAGTGGCTCAAACATCATCGAAAGTAGAAGTAAAAGGTGAGCGACCAACGATACATTTCCTAGGACAAGCAAGTTATGAGAACGATATGAATATCGTTAAAGATCAGTTGGAAAATGCAGGATTTAACGTCAAGATGAATATTCAACCAGATTATGGTAGTTATCGCACGCAACGTCAAGCAGGCAATTATGATATTCAAATTGATGACTGGATGACGGTATTTGGTGACCCGAACTATGCTATGACGGCATTATTTAGTTCTACAGGATCAAATAGTTTATTAAAAGATAAGCATGTGGATGAGTTATTAAATAAAGCTTCTACTCAAAATGAAGTAGACGTTAAACAAACATATAAACAAATTGAAGATGAAGTTGTATTTGATAAAGGATATATGGCGCCTTTATACGGATCAAAAAAGAATTTAGTATATGACAATAAAGTATTGGATAAAAATAGCGTTGGATTGCCAAATTCACGTGCGCTAATATGGCAACAATTTGATTACAACAATAGTAAAGAACGAGATACGCGGCCACTTGTGATGACACAACAAGATGGCGAAATTCCAACATTGGATCCAATACGTTCAATTGCACCATCAGTATATTCAATTAATATGAATATGTACACAAGGTTATTATTATTAGATGAAAATGACCACTTAACAACAAAAGGTTCGTTAAGTCGTGACTATGCTGTTAATAAGGACAATAAAGCATTTTATTTCTTACTTAGAGATGACGATTATTTTGCGAAAGTAGTTAATGCAGAAGCGCGCAATACTGGTGAACGTGTGTCGGCTGAAGATGTTAAATTTTCTTTAGATAGAGCTCGTGATAAAAAGTCAGTGCCTAACAATAATACGTACAATATGCATAAACATATTAATGACATCAAGATATTAACTGATGATGACATTAATCAGTTGCGCAAAGAAAAAGATAAAGACGATAAATCTATCTATGACAAGTTGATAAAAGCTTATAATGTCAAATCGTTAACAACAGATGGTCAAAAAGTAAATAATAAAGATGGGATTTATCAAATAGTTAAAATTACAACTGATCAATCGATGCCTCGAGAAGTGAATTATTTAACACATTCTTCGGCAGGTATTTTATCTAAAAAATTTGTTACTGAAGTAAATCATCAATATCCAAAGGGCTATGGTGATAGCAGTACATTTCCTGCTACTTCAGATGGTAAAAATGGACTATATGCGAGTGGTGCATACATTATGACACAGAAAAATACCTATCAAGCAGAGTTTCAACGTAATCCTGGATTCAACGAAACAGAACAAGATAGCTATGGTCCAGCAAAAATTAAAAATATCACATTGAAATTTAATGGTGATCCTAATAATGCATTGTCAGAACTTCGAAACCATTCAATTGATATGTTGGCAGATGTGAATCAAAAACATTTTGATTTAATTAAGTCAGATAAAAATTTAAGTATTATACGTAAAAATGGACGTAAGTCAGTCTTTTTAATGCTTAATATTAAAAAAGGTATATTTAAGACACATCCAAACTTAAGACAAGCTGTTGTAAACGCGATCGATCAGGATCAATTTATTAAGTTTTATCGTGGTGACAAATTTAAAATTGCATCACCGATTACACCACTTGTTGACACAGGCAATGTTCAACATCAAGACTTAGAAAAAGCAGAGAAAGCCATTAATCAATAATATTTTAATGATTTCAAGAAAGTAGGAGGATAACATATGGTCATTAACTTAAATGATAAACAGAAAACAACATCTAAAGAAGGGTTAATTTCCGTGTCGCATCCTCTTGCTGCTAAAATTGGTAAGGGTGTATTAGACAAAGGCGGCAATGCTATGGATGCAGTAATTGCGATTCAACTGGCATTGAATGTGGTAGAACCATTTGCATCAGGTATAGGTGGAGGCGGGTACTTACTCTATTATGAGCAAAGTACTGGCAGTATAACTGCGTTTGATGCGCGTGAAGCTGCACCTGCACATATTGATCAGGAATTTTATTTAAATGATTCAGGCGAATATAAATCGTTTTTTGATATGACTACACATGGTAAAACTGTGGCAGTACCGGCAATTCCGAAGCTGTTCGATTATATTCATAAGCATTATGCTAAGTTTTCATTAGAGGAATTAATCAATCCTGCAATTGAGTTAGCTATGGAAGGTCATTCTGCTAATTGGGCTACTGAAAAATATTCGCGCCAGCAACATGCAAGGTTGACAAAGTATCACGAAACGGCGCAAGTATTTACGAATAAAAATCGCTATTGGCGTGAAGATGACTGGATTATACAACCCGAAATAGGCAAGACATTTCAAATATTAAAAGAGCATGGATTTAATGCATTTTATAAAGGTGACATTGCGGAAAAGTTAGTAAAGGTTGTTAAAAAATATGGTGGCACAATCACTTTAGAGGACTTAGCAAATTATGACATTCAGATTAAAACACCAATTAGTGCGACGTTTAAAGATTATGATATTTATTCAATGGGGCCATCTAGTTCCGGCGGTATCACAGTTATTCAAATATTGAAGTTATTAGAGCATGTCGATCTACCTTCAATGGGAGCAAGATCTGTCGATTATTTGCACTATTTAATACAAGCTATGCATTTAGCATATAGTGATCGTGCACAGTTTTTGGCAGATGATAACTTTCATGATGTACCTGTAGAGTCATTAATTGATGACGACTATTTAAATACACGCAGTAAGCTCATTGATAGTGATAAAGCAAATATCGATATAGAACATGGCGCTATTTCAGATTGCATAATTCATACAGATGTTGATGAAAATCATACCGAAACAACACATTTTTGTGTAATTGATAAAGAAGGTAATATTGCTTCATTTACGACGTCAATCGGTATGATTTACGGTTCAGGTATCACTATTCCAGGATATGGCGTGTTATTAAATACGACAATGGATGGTTTTGATGTAGTAGCAGGTGGAATCAACGAAATTGCATCATATAAACGACCTCTAAGTAATATGGCTCCAACGATTGTGACACATCACGGTAAACCGATATTAACGGTAGGTGCACTTGGTGCCATAAGTATTATTGCTAGCGTCGCACAAACATTGATCAATGTCTTAGTGTTTGGGATGGACATTCAACAAGCTATTGATGAACCTAGAATTTATAGTAGTCATCCTAATCGTATCGAATGGGAGCCTCAATTTTCACAATCTACAATATTAGCATTGATTGCACGTGGACATGCGATGGAAAGTAAACCAGATGCCTATATTGGAGATGTGCATGGATTACAGGTTGATTCGAATACACGTGAAGCTTCGGGAGGGGCTGATGACACGAGAGAGGGTACTGTGATGGGTGGCGATGTGTTAACGATTAGAAAACAACCATTACCTATTTCAAAAATGTATGATAATGACGCCTATCATGTATATTTCAATAATGTGCAGTTACCATTATTAGCAGATCAAGTACGATGGATGCATGACAAATGTTGGATTGAGGAAAGTGTCGTTAGAATCATTTTGTCTGGAGTTAGTGCACATGTTGAAGATTTGAGAAGCTATGAAATCGCCGGAGAAAATTATATAGATATTGCCTGGTTGGCACGGAAGAAAGGTTATCAAGTTACCTTAAAGGATGACAGTTTATATTTAAGTGATGAATCGTATCATTCAGTAAAAAGAAATACAAATGCGTATTATCGATATGATCGAGATAGCATTACAAGGTAAATTATGTTTATGCGATTGATGTGAATTTTGAAGTGTATTAGTTTTTCCTTGAACCAAAAGATCTGATTTTGAACTTTAGAGTGACGCTTGAGTATCGTAGCATAGAAAATGCTATAGGAAATGCTATGCACCTTATTGAATTTTAAAACGCCTCACAAATTCGTTTTTGATATACACCACAACAGTTAGTCTAAAATCTAACTTTATGTGATTCGGTACAATTAAATGAATGATGTGAGGCGTTTTTATAATGTGTGATTTTAGTATGTTAAACGATAATGAATGATTTGGTTATTTCTATAATTACATCATAAGTGTTAATGTTCACTTATTTTATTATAAGTAAGGCTTTCTTTGTATATAATTTGGTCTTTTCCAGGACTTGAAAAATAAAAATAAAGTTTCTGATCTTGATGATTATTGCCTTTTAAATCACTTATTCCCTTTAATTCCACTTTTGTTGATGCATTTTTTGGAATATGATATCTATGTTTTAATTGTTTGACGCATGGATTATCATTCGACAACTTACCAGATAAATTATAATAATTAGTAGTAGGATCATGTGTGATTTTCAAATCATTGCTGTTTAAAATGCTTGATAAATCGCCATTTTGAATCAAAAATTGATGGCTTTCGATTTTTTGTTTCAGTTCGGGATCTTTTACGTCTTTTGTGCAGACGATTTTATTATTAACTACTTTTACTGGATAACTTTTGTCTGTCGAGTGAGTAACATTTTTTCTATCGTTTATTGTTGTGTCATAATCACCAGTTATTTTATGTTTGTTTTTATCTACCTCTAACAACATACGGTCTTCTTTTAAAACCGTATCTGATCCAACAACTGAATAAGATGATTCTATATACCATGTGTCATGACCATTATTTTCGTATTGGGGATTATCGTGACCATTAATTTTATAAAGCGTCTCTAAGTTTTTAATAGGATATGTACTTAGTATTTTTTTAAAATCACCTTTCAAATGAATTTGTTCTAAACGAGTTGCCAAAAACATACCGCCACAGATTACAATTGAAATAATAATAATTGCTGCTAAGTTTAACCAGAAATTTTTATGCGTTTTCATACATCCACACCTTTTCTCAAAATACTTAATTAACACTATAATAATATATTTTAAAAATATTTACATCAGTATTAAAGTGAATACCAAACTTTAAATTTGTGAAAATAATAGATTTTTATAAAAAAGTCGAAAAGGTATACAATAAAAAACTGCATGACGTTGAGGCGTCACACAGTGTAATTAAAAACTTAAAATGTTGTTGCTAATTTTTCAGCATTATTAATACTTGTTGCTTTAATTTCTTCAGTTTTATGAGGTTCGGCATTGTGCCCTTCAATAATAATCGTTTCATATGATGGCACACCTAAGAATGTCATGATTGTTCTCAAATAACGGTCGCCCATTTCAAAATTAGCAGCAGGGCCTTCTGTATAATATCCACCACGTGATTGAATGTGTAATACTTTTTTGTCAGTTAGTAAACCTTGTGGTCCTTCAGCAGAGTATTTAAAAGTTTTACCTGCAATTGAAATAGCATCAATATATGCTTTGACTACAGGAGGGAAAGAAAGGTTCCACATCGGCGTCACAAATACATATTTATCGGCACTTAAAAAATCTTCTAAAATTTCACTTAGTCTTGAAACTTTTATTTGTTCATCATCAGTTAATGTTTCACCATTATTAATTTTTCCCCAACCAGTTAATACATCTTTGTCGATGACTGGAATATAAGTTTCGAATAAATCGATATGTTTCACTTCGTCCTCAGGATGTTGTTGTTGGTAAGCATCAATAAATGCTTTACCAGCCGCCATAGAATTTGATACTAATTCATTAAATGGATGTGCTGTAATATATAATACTTTCGACATATAAATATTCTCCTCTGTATCTTTCATATTTTAGTATAATTATTATATCGAATATAAAATTTAATAGCAATAAGAATACGCATCTAATAACCATTTTATTTAACCGTTTAGGTCGTAGTACCAAAGTATGAGGGCATTTAATTATGAAATATTTGATTTAGAATATATACTTAATATCCAAAATATATGAAGGATGGATGCCCCAATGACAAAGCGACCTAAACGTATTTTGGCAACAATTGTACTTTTTTTATCATTATTATTAGCTGTTGTTTATACAGGTGACATTCAAAAATGGTTTAATCAATATACCGATAAATTGACACAAAATCATAAAGGACAAGGGCACTCAAAATGGGAAGACTTTTTTAAAGGAAGTCGAGTTACGGAGACTTTTGGTAAATATAAACATTCCCCTTTTGATGGTAAACACTATGGTATTGATTTTGCATTGCCAAAAGGTACACCAATTAAAGCGCCAACGAATGGCAAAGTAACACGTATTTTTAATAATGAATTAGGCGGCAAGGTATTACAGATTGCTGAAGATAATGGAGAGTATCATCAATGGTATTTACACTTAGACAAATATAATGTCAAAGTAGGAGATCGTGTTAAAGCTGGTGACATCATTGCGTATTCTGGTAATACAGGCAAACAAACGACTGGTGCTCATTTGCATTTTCAAAGAATGAAGGGTGGCGTAGGTAATGCATTTGCAGAAGATCCTCAACCGTTCATTGATCGGTTGCCAGATGGAGAACGTAGTCTCTATGATTTATAGTCGTAGAAGTGTGCCCGCAGTCTTAAATTTTAACAATCATTATGTGAGTAGAATGCTTACATGATGATTGTTATTTTTTGAATGAAAAAATATATTTTTGATTAGCCAATATGTATCGTGCAAATGATGTTTGTTAATAATGACACTGAAAAATATCGTGCGTAAAATCGCATTATCAACATACGTGAAACAGTTGTATACAATAACAATTTTCTTTATAAAAGTTTATTTCTGACAGTAATGTAAACGTTTACAATTTATGATTGACATTAATAATGACTGAATATATGATTTATGTAAGTATTTGTGCAAACGTTTTCACGTAATGTATTGCATAATAAAACTTTAAACAAAGTATGGGAGGCATAACATGGCAGAATTAAAGTTAGAGCATATTAAAAAGACGTATGATAACAACAATACTGTAGTGAAAGATTTTAATCTACATATTACTGACAAAGAATTCATTGTATTTGTTGGACCATCAGGATGCGGTAAATCTACAACATTACGTATGGTTGCGGGTCTAGAGTCTATCACATCAGGAGATTTCTATATTGATGGGGAACGCATGAACGATGTTGAACCGAAGAACAGAGATATTGCGATGGTATTTCAAAATTATGCGTTATATCCACATATGACTGTTTTTGAAAATATGGCATTTGGGCTAAAGCTGCGTAATGTTAACAAAAAAGAGATTGAACAAAAAGTTAATGAAGCAGCAGAAATATTAGGGTTAACTGAGTATCTTGGACGCAAACCAAAAGCATTATCAGGTGGGCAACGACAACGTGTTGCTTTAGGTAGAGCTATTGTAAGAGATGCGAAAGTCTTTCTAATGGATGAACCATTATCAAATCTGGATGCGAAGCTACGTGTACAGATGCGTACAGAAATTTTGAAATTACATAAGCGACTTAATACTACAACGATTTATGTCACACATGACCAGACTGAAGCGTTGACGATGGCAAGTCGAATTGTCGTATTAAAAGATGGCGACATTATGCAAGTCGGCACGCCAAGAGAGATATACGACTCGCCAAATTGCATATTTGTGGCACAATTTATCGGTTCACCAGCGATGAATATGTTGAAAGCTACAGTTGGAATGGATGGTTTGAAAATTGGTGACCATCACTTTAAATTACATAATAAAAAATTTGAAAAGTTAAAAGATGCTGGCTATTTAGATAAGGAAATCATTTTAGGTATTCGAGCTGAAGACATTCACGAAGAGCCGATATTTATTCAAACTTCTCCAGAGACACAATTTGAATCTGAGGTAGTTGTATCCGAATTGTTAGGTTCAGAAATTATGGTACATAGTACATTCCAAGGCATGGAATTAATTTCTAAATTAGATTCGAGAACGCAAGTGATGGCGAATGACAAGATTACATTAGCATTTGATATGAATAAGTGTCACTTTTTTGATGAAAATACAGGAAATCGAATCGTCTAAGGGGGAGTATTCATGTCTAAATTTTTAAAGTGCATAGCGTTAGTCATTGCAATGTTATTAATCGTAACTGGATGTGGCCCTAATCGTTCGAAAGAAGATATTGATAAAGCATTAAATAAAGATAATTCTAAAGAAAAGCCAAATCAACTTACGATGTGGGTGGATGGCGATAAACAAATGGCGTTTTATAAAAAAATCACTGAGCAATACACTAAAAAGACCGGTATTAAAGTAAAACTTGTAAATGTTGCTCAAAATGATCAATTAGAAAATATTTCATTAGATGCACCAGCTGGGAAAGGACCAGATGTCTTTTTCTTAGCACATGATAATACTGGAAGTGCCTATCTACAAGGTTTAGCTGCTGAAATTAAATTATCAAAAGATGAGTTGAAAGGTTTCAATAAACAAGCACTTAAAGCGATGAATTATGACAATAAACAACTAGCATTGCCTGCTATCGTTGAAACAACTGCACTTTTCTATAATAAAAAGTTAGTGAAAAATGCGCCGCAAACGTTAGAAGAAGTTGAAGCTAATGCTGCTAAATTAACAAATAGTAAAAAGAAACAATACGGTATGCTATTTGATGCCAAAAACTTCTATTTTAATTATCCATTTTTATTTGGCAATGATGATTATATTTTTAAGAAAAATGGCAGTGAATATGATATCCATCAATTAGGGCTAAATTCTAAAAATGTGGTAAAGAATGCTGAACGTTTACAAAAATGGTATGACAAAGGGTACCTGCCAAAAGCTGCTACTCATGATGTGATGATTGGTCTTTTTAAAGAAGGTAAAGTAGGACAATTTGTAACGGGACCATGGAACATTAATGAGTATCAAGAGACATTTGGTAAAGATCTTGGTGTGACAACATTACCTACAGATGGTGGTAAACAGATGAAGCCGTTTCTTGGTGTGCGTGGTTGGTATTTATCTGAATACAGTAAGCATAAGTATTGGGCTAAAGACTTAATGTTGTATATCACTAGTAAAGATACATTACAAAAATATACAGATGAAATGAGCGAAATTACTGGACGCGTTGATGTTAAATCATCTAATCCGAATTTGAAAGTGTTTGAAAAACAAGCACGTCATGCTGAACCGATGCCTAATATTCCAGAAATGAGACAAGTTTGGGAACCGATGGGCAATGCCAGTACATTTATCTCGAATGGTAAGAATCCAAAAGAAGCTTTAGACGAAGCGACGAATGATATTACGCAAAATATTAAGATTCTTCATCCATCACAAAACGATAAGAAAGGAGATTAGTTATGACGAAACGTAACCCTAAATTAGCTGCATTATTATCTGTCATACCTGGTTTGGGTCAGTTTTATAACAAAAGGCCCATTAAAGGCACGATATTCTTTATCTTTTTCATCAGTTTTATTTCTGTATTTTATAGCTTTTTAAATATTGGATTTTGGGGATTATTCACATTAGGAACTGTACCTAAATTAGATGATTCTCGGGTATTACTAGCTCAAGGTATCATTTCTTTATTGCTTGTTGCTTTCGCAATAATGTTATACGTCATCAACATATTAGATGCATACCGCAATGCCCAACGATTTAATCGTAATGAAGAAATAAAAGATCCGAAAGCACGTATGGTTGCAACTTGGGACAAGACTTTCCCATACTTACTAATCTCACCAGGTACATTTTTATTGATATTTGTAGTTGTGTTTCCACTGATATTTATGTTTGGTGTGGCATTTACGAACTACAATTTATACAATGCGCCTCCTAGGCACACATTAGAGTGGGTTGGATTAGATAATTTCAAAACATTATTCACAATCGGTGTTTGGCGCAAAACATTTTTTAGTGTTATTACTTGGACATTAGTTTGGACACTTGTTGCAACAACACTGCAAATTGCATTAGGTCTATTTTTGGCAATCATTGTCAATCATCCTGTTGTTAAAGGAAAGAAATTTATTCGTACGGTGCTAATTTTACCTTGGGCTGTACCATCATTTGTAACAATATTAATTTTTGTAGCATTATTTAATGATGAATTTGGTGCTATAAATAATAGCATTTTGCAACCATTATTAGGTGTGGCACCAGCGTGGTTAAGTGATCCATTTTGGACAAAAATTGCTTTAATTGGTATCCAAGTATGGCTAGGTTTTCCATTTGTCTTTGCACTTTTCACAGGTGTATTACAAAGTATTTCATCTGATTGGTATGAAGCAGCAGACATGGATGGCGCATCAAGCTGGCAAAAATTTAGAAATATCACGTTTCCACATGTTATTTATGCCACTGCACCGTTGTTAATCATGCAATATGCAGGTAATTTTAATAATTTCAATCTTATCTATTTATTTAATAAAGGTGGCCCACCAGTTTCAGGTCAAAATGCGGGTAGTACGGACATCTTAATATCTTGGGTATACAATCTGACATTTGAGTTTAATAACTTTAATATGGGGGCAGTTGTGTCATTAATTATTGGTTTTATTGTGGCTATTGTTGCATTTATTCAATTCAGACGTACTAGTACTTTTAAAGATGAGGGAGGTTTATAAGATGGCAAAGAAGAAGCGTGCTTTAAAAGCAATCGGTATTTATAGTTTTATAGCGATAATGTTTGTCATCATATTATATCCATTATTATGGACGTTCGGTATTTCCCTTAATCCAGGTACGAATTTATATGGAGCTAAGATGATACCGGATAATGCGACATTTAAAAATTACGCCTTTTTATTATTTGATGAAAGTAGTCAATATTTGACTTGGTATAAAAATACGCTCATCGTAGCATCAGCAAATGCATTGTTTAGTGTGATATTTGTTACATTAACAGCATATGCCTTTTCGAGATATCGCTTTGTAGGACGTAAATATGGATTAATTACATTTTTGATTTTACAAATGTTTCCAGTATTGATGGCAATGGTCGCAATCTATATTTTATTAAATACAATCGGATTATTAGATTCATTATTTGGATTAACACTTGTATATATTGGTGGTTCGATACCGATGAATGCATTTTTAGTGAAAGGTTACTTTGATACGATTCCTAAAGAACTTGATGAATCTGCAAAAATTGATGGAGCGGGACATATGCGCATTTTCTTACAAATCATGTTGCCATTAGCTAAACCGATTCTAGCAGTTGTTGCTTTATTCAATTTTATGGGACCGTTTATGGACTTTATATTACCTAAAATTTTATTGAGAAGCCCTGAAAAATTCACTTTAGCAGTCGGACTTTTCAACTTTATTAACGATAAATATGCAAACAATTTCACAGTGTTTGCGGCAGGAGCCATTATGATTGCAGTCCCTATAGCTATAGTATTCTTGTTCTTACAACGCTATTTAGTATCAGGTTTAACGACTGGTGCGACAAAAGGTTAGTTTGAAAAAAGGAGTATGACAGAAGTGATAAAGAACCACTAATGATGATAATGATTTAAAGGAGGACGAGATGATGACGATTAAGGTTGGAATTATTGGATGTGGTGGTATTGCAAATGGCAAACATATGCCGAGTTTACAAAAAGTTGAAGATGTTGAAATGGTCGCATTTTGTGATGTAGATATTTCGAAAGCGGAGTGTGCAGCAGAAGCATACGGCACGAAAGATGCACAAGTTTATGATGATTATCAAGAGTTGTTAAAAAATAAAGCGATTGATGTTATCCACGTATGTACACCGAATGATTCACATTGTGATATTACTGTAGCGGGACTATACGCCGGCAAACATGTGATGTGTGAAAAACCGATGGCTAAGACGACAGCGGAAGCACAAAAAATGATAGATGCAGCTAAAGAAACAGGTAAAAAATTAACAATAGGCTATCAAAATCGCTTCAGAGCAGATAGTCAGTTTTTATATCAATCAACGCAACGTGGTGATTTAGGTGACATTTACTTTGGAAAAGCACATGCCATTCGTCGACGTGCTGTGCCAACATGGGGTGTTTTCTTAAATGAGGAAGCACAAGGTGGTGGACCTTTAATTGATATCGGGACGCATGCATTAGATTTAACACTATGGATGATGAATAATTATGAACCGGAATCGGTGATGGGTTCAACATTTCATAAATTAAATAAACAACATGATGCTGCAAACGCTTGGGGATCATGGGATCCAGATGAATTTACAGTTGAAGATTCTGCATTTGGATTCATTAAAATGAAAAACGGTGCAACTATTATTTTAGAATCTGCATGGGCGATTAATTCTTTAGAAGTTGATGAGGCGAAATGTTCGTTATCCGGAACAAAAGCGGGAGCTGATATGAAAGACGGTTTACGTATTCATGGCGATGATATGGGCACACTATACACTAAACATGTTGAATTAGAGAACAAAGGTGTCGATTTTTATGAAGGTAATGAAGTGGACGAAGCTGAAGAAGAAGCGAAAGCTTGGATAAATGCAGTTGTTAATGATACAGAACCAGTTGTAAAACCAGAACAAGCAATGATAGTAACTAAAATACTTGAAGCAATTTATCAATCTGCAAAATCAGGCAAAGCAGTTTACTTTGATTAATATCTTTTATTAAGGAGGAACATCATGACTAAACTAAACGTTGGTGTGATTGGTGTTGGTGGCATTGCACAAGACCGTCATATTCCAGCATTACTGAAACTCAAAGATAAAGTTTCACTAGCAGCAGTGCAAGATATTAACACAGTACAAATGATTGATGTTGCCAAACGTTTTAATATTCCACATGCAGTTGAAACACCAAGAGAATTGTTTGAACTCGTTGATGCGGTCGTCATATGTACGCCTAACAAATTCCATGCTGATCTTTCAATAGAAGCATTGAATCATGGTGTCCATGTAATGTGTGAAAAACCAATGGCAATGACGACGGAAGAGTGCGATCGTATGATTGAAGCAGCTAACAGAAACCAAAAATTATTGACTGTTGCTTATCATTATCGACATACTGATGTCGCTATTACTGCTAAAAAAGCAATAAAATCAGGTGTTGTTGGCAAGCCTTTAGTTGCACGTGTACAAGCGATGCGCAGGCGTAAAGTACCTGGTTGGGGTGTGTTTACAAATAAAGCATTGCAAGGCGGCGGTAGCTTAATCGACTATGGATGTCATTTATTAGATTTATCCATGTGGTTATTAGGCAAAGATATGTTGCCACAAAATGTTTTAGGCAAAACATATAATCAATTGAGCAAACAACCGAATCAACTCAATGATTGGGGAACATTTGATCATAAAACATTTGATGTAGATGATCATGTCACGAGTTATATAACGTTTTCAAATAGAGCGAGTATGCAGTTTGAGTGTTCTTGGTCTGCAAATATTAAAGAAGACAAGATGCACGTAAGTTTATCGGGTGAAAATGGCGGTATAAATTTATTTCCTTTTGAAATTTATGAACCACGTTTTGGAACTATTGTTGAAAGTAGTGCTGATGTTGAACATAACGAGGACATTGCTGGAGATAGACAGGCTCGAAACTTTGTTAATGCGTGTTTAGGATTAGAAGAAATCGTTGTGAAGGCGGAAGAGGCACGCAATGTAAACGCCCTTATAGAAGCGATTTATCGTAGTGATTTAGATAATAAGAGCATACAACTTTAATGATTGATATAAATAATAAAAATTCTCAATATATAAATGAAGGAGTGCTTTTCAATGAAAATTGGTGTATTTTCAGTGTTATTTTACGATAAAAACTTTGAGGAAATGTTGGATTATGTTGCAGAATCTGGATTAGATATGATTGAAGTTGGAACAGGTGGTAATCCAGGAGATAAGTTTTGTAAATTAGATGAATTATTACAAGACGAAGACAAGAGACAAGCATTTATGAAGTCAATTACAGACAGAGGATTGCAAATAAGTGGCTTCAGTTGCCATAACAATCCCATTTCGCCAGACCCTGAAGAAGCAAAAGAAGCGGATGAAACTTTACGTAAAACAATTCGTTTAGCAAATCTACTAGATGTGCCAGTTGTAAATACATTTTCAGGTATTGCTGGTTCAGATGATACAGCTAAAAAACCTAATTGGCCTGTAACACCTTGGCCAACAGCATACTCTGAAATATATGATTATCAGTGGAACGAAAAGTTGATACCATATTGGAAAGACTTAGCTGAATTTGCAAAAGAACAAGACGTTAAAATTGCAATAGAGTTGCATGCAGGATTTTTAGTGCATACGCCATATACAATGTTGAAATTACGTGAAGCTACGAATGAATATATTGGTGCTAATTTAGATCCAAGTCATTTGTGGTGGCAAGGAATTGATCCGATTGCTGCGATTCGAATTTTAGGGCAAGCAAATGCAATACACCACTTCCATGCAAAAGATACGTACATTAATCAAGAAAATGTAAATATGTATGGATTAACTGATATGCAGCCGTATGGCAATGTCGCAACAAGAGCTTGGACATTCCGAACAGTTGGTTATGGACACAGTCCATATGTATGGGCGGATATTATTAGCCAACTTATTATTAATGGATATGATTATGTATTAAGTATTGAACATGAAGATCCTATTATGTCAGTCGAGGAAGGTTTCCAAAAAGCTTGTCAAACATTGAAGTCAGTAAATATTTATGATAAGCCAGCTGATATGTGGTGGGCCTAATCTAAAAGTTTGGTAAGTGTGAGGGTTGTCTGAAGTTAGACTGATGTAGGTGTCAAAATTGATACCTTATTGTATTATGATAATTGCTAATTGGTGTTGATTATAACTATAGAGAATACCACTCGCTAACTATTTAAATATGTCCGACAGTTTAAGTCGGTAAGAATGATAACAAGCGGTTGGTTTTCATAGTAAAAGCCTGTTGTCACGTTCGTTGTAGATATAGTATGCTTTGAAGATTTCTGGATGCATCAGAACATACTTTGAAGATGTATATCTATTTTGATTAACGTGATGACAGGCTTTATTTTTATAAATTCATTAATTTCTCTTCTTGTTTAATGCGAACATATAAGAAATATGCATAAGGAACTAATAAGATTGTAGTGTATGTTGCGTGTGTTAATAATAAAACACCGATTAATTCAGGGATTATGTTTAAGAAATAATTTGGGTGTTTCGTAATTTTGTATAATCCTGATTTAATAATAGGGTGATTTGGTAAAATGAATAATTTTAATGTCCAGATTCCACCAAGTGTTTTAATTACCATAAATAACATGATGTAAGCAAAGATTAAAATAACTAATCCGATGCCGTTTGCTAAGCTAAAAGTATCTTTATTAATAAGAACTTCTATACCTGCACAAACATAAATTAATACGTGTGTAATGGCTAATAGCTTTGAGTTTTTAACGCCGTATTCAACAGCGCCATCTGCTTTTAATTGTTTTGAATGATTAATTGAAATCTTTAAGCTGATCAATCGGATACAGAAAAAGATAAGTAATATAGATAAGATCATGATGTCCTCCGTCATTATGTTTATATGTATAAGCGTTGGTTTTGACAACATAAAGTATTTTATAGATAAAGTTTGTCAAATACTATTAACTATTTATTAATTTTAGTACATAAATATGTTCTTCAATACTAGTTTATGTTCAGTTTTTGGGATGATTTAATAATTTTAAGGATATTAAGCGCTTACAACATCGTGCTATATTTGGCATAACGAAATTGATAGAGGTGACAGAGATGAACTTTTTTGATATCCATAAGGTTCCAAATAAAGGCATTCCATTATCAGTGCAACGTAAATTATGGCTTAGAAACTTTATGCAAGCTTTCTTCGTTGTATTCTTTGTGTATATGGCTATGTACTTAATTCGAAACAACTTTAAAGCGGCACAACCGTTTTTAAAAGAAGAAATCGGATTATCTACATTGGAACTTGGTTATATCGGATTAGCATTTAGTATCACGTACGGTTTAGGGAAAACGTTGCTTGGTTATTTTGTCGATGGACGTAACACAAAACGTATTATTTCTTTCTTACTTATTTTATCTGCTATTACAGTTTTAATTATGGGATTTGTATTAAGTTACTTTGGTTCAGTTATGGGATTATTAATTGTTCTTTGGGGACTTAATGGTGTATTTCAATCGGTTGGTGGACCTGCAAGTTATTCAACGATTTCAAGATGGGCACCTCGAACGAAACGTGGCCGTTATTTAGGGTTCTGGAATACATCACACAACATTGGTGGTGCCATTGCAGGTGGTGTCGCACTTTGGGGTGCTAACGTATTCTTCCATGGGAATGTGATAGGTATGTTCATTTTCCCATCAGTGATTGCATTACTTATTGGTATCGCAACGTTATTTATCGGAAAAGACGATCCAGAAGAATTAGGTTGGAATCGTGCTGAAGAAATTTGGGAAGAACCGGTAGATAAGGAAAATATTGATTCTCAAGGTATGACGAAATGGGAAATCTTTAAAAAATATATCCTGGGAAATCCAGTTATATGGATTTTATGTATCTCGAACGTCTTTGTATATATCGTACGTATCGGTATTGATAACTGGGCGCCATTGTATGTGTCAGAGCATTTACACTTTAATAAAGGTGACGCAGTTAACACAATTTTCTACTTTGAAATCGGTGCTTTAGTTGCTAGTTTATTATGGGGTTATGTATCCGACTTGTTAAAAGGACGACGCGCAATTGTAGCTATTGGATGTATGTTCATGATTACATTCGTTGTCTTGTTCTATACAAATGCGACAAGTGTAACAATGGTAAATATTTCATTGTTTGCATTAGGTGCTTTAATATTCGGTCCACAATTATTAATCGGTGTATCATTGACTGGTTTTGTTCCTAAAAATGCCATTAGTGTGGCTAACGGTATGACAGGTTCATTCGCTTATTTATTCGGTGACTCAATGGCTAAAGTTGGATTAGCTGCTATTGCTGACCCAACACGTAACGGTTTGAATGTATTTGGCTATACGCTAAGTGGTTGGACAGATGTGTTTATCGTTTTCTATGTAGCGTTATTCCTAGGTATGATTTTATTAGGTGTCGTTGCATATTATGAAGAAAAGAAAATTAGAAGTTTAAAAATTTAATTTAAATAATTCAAAGGTTTGCCAATTGATCACTATCATTTTGGCAATACCTGCCCCGAAGACATGTGCGTGAAGAGATGAAAGATATGCTTCTACCCTTGCAAATATATCATCTCTATGTCTCGGGGCAGATCATAATTCCCTGTTATGAAGTATCCTTATTTGCCCGACTTAGGGTGACTCAATGAATTTACTCCCTACAATATAGACATATAGCGGTGTCGATATAGTAGGGAGTATTTGTTTTACAAATAATTATGGTATTGCTATTTTGTTTGTTTACTGTAATCACTCGGCGACATTTGTAGATATTTTTTAAAATGATAGCTGAACATTTTATATTCTGAAAAGCCAACTTTATCTGCAATTTCATAATGTTTATAATGACGATCTAGGAGTTGTAGTGATTGTAAAATACGATAGCGATTTAAATAATCGACAATAGTAATTCCGACATGATCTTTAAATGTTCGCATTGCATACGATTCACTAACGTCAATATGTTGAATTAAATCTGACACAGATACTTTCGTTTGATAAGATTGTTTAATTCGATCGATAATCTGATTAACATAATAATCATCATATTCCACTTTTAATAATGGTTGGAAAGCGTCGTGGCAAGGAGCTAAGCTACGTCCATAATGTGACTGTTGCTCTAATAAAGTTCGAACAAGCTTCTCTAAAATACCTTCTAATTGAGCGTGATCTACGGGCTTCAATAAATAATCTAAAACATGGTGTTGAATACCAGCTTTCATATATTCGAAATCATCATAACTCGATAATATGATAATATTGCAATTTAAATGTGCAATATCATTGAGTAAATCGACGCCATTTTTTCGAGGCATACGAATATCAGTGATAACTAATTCAGGTTGATGTTGACGAATGAGTGACAGTGCCTCTATACCATCTTTAGCAGTGTATATTGTATTGAAATGATAGTTTCCCCAAGGAATCATTTGTTTTAAACCTTCTCGTATAATACGTTCATCATCACAAATTACAACTTTAAACATCTACATTCCCCCTTAAAATTGGTATTTTATAACAAATTAATGTGCCTTGATTTGGTTTTGAAAAAATATGAAGCCGAGCAATTGCCCCATATTGAATCATCGCCTTATTATGTAAATGATTTAAACCTAGATGTTCAGTATCAAATACATCATCATTTAGTGATTGACGCACATGTTTTAATCGAGACGGTGTCATACCGATACCATTATCACAAACTAAAATATACAAAGCATGAGGTCTTAATGAAAGTCTAATCATGATATTTAATGTTTCTGTATCTCTGCCATGTTTAATCGCATTTTCTACGAGAGGTTGAATCATCATTTTCCCAATTGTTTGGTGTCGTGCATCTTCAGAACTTTCAATATGAAGTTTTATCATGTCATCGAAACGAATATTTTGTATTGCGACATACTGTTCAATGTATTTTAATTCTTCGTCTAATTTGACGGTATGTGAGTTTGTACGTAGTGAATAACGCAACATTTGCGATAATTGTTGTACGACCGATTGTGCTAGTTTAGGCGACAATGTAATTAAATATTGTATTGTTTGCATCGTGTTGAATAAAAAATGAGGTTGAAATTGACGTTCAATCTCTTTTAATTGTATATCCCTTAATCGACGTTCGGTATGTTCTATTGAGTGAATCAATTGTTCGTTGGATTCAAATAAATCATAAATATAATTATTGATTTCTTCTAGTTCGCTATTATTATTTAATGGTGTATAAGCACCTAAATGTCGATTTTTAGCGTAGTAAATCTTTTGAATAATGGTTTCAATATCTTTCGTTTGTCGTTTAGCCATATTATCTGCACTCACAAATCCGAAAATGACAAGTAAAAAAAGAACGATAATCATGACAATTAATAACGTAATACCATCTTCAATTGTTTCATGTATATCTTTGTAAATAATGAGTCGATGATCTGCAGTATTTAATTTTACAGACTCATTCATAAAGCCGAACTGTGATGACTTGTATTTTTCACCAATAGTAAAACGATCATCATTGGCGTATAGAATGTTGTCATATTGATCAACAATTAGTGCAAATTGCCGGCTATCTTTTTTAATTTCACTTAATCGTGGCGTATTTGCCATATATAGCTTGAGTGTATATGGAGCATTTTTGAACTTAAGCTGGTTTTCTGAAAATAAATACATTTGTTTTGTATTTAAATGTTCATAATTGTTAGTTATAAATTGCTTCGGTCCAGATAATTCATAATAAAGTGTAGCAGGCTGTTCATGTATTAATTTTAATAATTCGCGTTTTGCAACAGTAACATCATGATTATTTGTTAAATCAAGGTTATTAAACGATTGGTGGTGTTGTTTAATGAACGTCCGTATATGCCTCTCGGTACGTTGTAATTCTGCTTGGCTTTCATCAGTATGTTGATGAATTGTTCGATGTTCGATCCAAATATATATTGCGTAGAAGCTTACCAATCCAATAATAATTACTAAAAATACTGGGAAAATGGTAGACGCAAATAGCGATCTTCTTAATTGGTGCCTGTATGGTTTATATGCTGTCATTCAATCATCTCCAAAAACTTATGGTGCGGAATGTTCGGTAATTTAGACTTCGGTATTAAAGGTATATTCTTCAGACTAGCAATAGATCGGTCATTTTGTTCAGTGACATCTTTTCGAATTGATTTAGCATCAAACTCAGCGACTAAACGTTGTTGTACAGATCGACTGGTCAAATATTGTACTAACTTCTTACGTTTAGGGTGAGGATGTGCGTTCTTAACTAATGCAATGCCGTCTACATTTAACATCGTACCTTCAGTTGGATAAATGATAGATATTGGATAGCCTTTGTTTTTCCATGTGCGTGCATCCTGTTCATAGCTAAGCCCTGCATAATATTTACCTTTTGCTACCTCCTCAATAACTTTAGAAGTCTGTGAGAGTTGCATCGCATGATTTTGAAATTGATGCACATCACTCACTTGATGATTCATACTATAAATGGCACGCATATGTTGATAACCCGTCGTTGTTGTATTTGGATTAGAATATGCGATACGTCCTTTAAGCACAGATTGCAACAAATCTTTATAACCTCGAATGGCAATATCACCTTGTAAGTCTTTGTTCACCACAATAACTGTAGGCATTAACAGAAAACTGGTTACATATTTATTGTTTGATCGATAATCATCTAGTTGTTGTGTGACAGAACGATCTTGATAGGGTACAAAATCCTCTGGATGATCAATCGTTTCTGATAATACACCCCCCATAAAGACATCACCACGTTCAGAAAGTTTCTCTTTATGTAAATTCGAAAGTAATACTTGTGTAGATCCTCGTTTAATTTCTATTTTGACGCGTTCTTGTTTTTCAAAATCATTTAAAATCGGACGAATTAAATTTGCTGGATACGGGGAGTATACGGTTAATACGTTCTTTTCTGTTTCTGAATGATGTGTATTTGAACATGCTGCTAAAAAAATGAGAAATAATAGTAAGGTATAAATTTTTAATTTCATGATATCCCATCAATTCTATGTATATTTTAATACAATAATTTTAGCAATAAATGATGCATAAGTAATGTTAAATATTTAGAAAATTTTTAAATATGACTTGTTAATTCGTTGCAAATGTTGTGAATAGCAGATGATTTTAGTTTGTCAAGGCGACTTGTCGAGGCTGTAAAACTAAACTGTTATATTTTATTTGAAGCTGTTATATAAAAAATGACGAGATATTTGATGATACTGAGCGAGATTTTTAAGTAGAAAAAGATATTTAATTCTGTCCCTTCATATATAAAAGTAAACCTTTCTAAGTATTGATTTAACGCTTTTTAACAATCATTTTTTAACAACAAAAATATACGCTAATATAAACTTTTAAATCAATGAAAATCGTGAACATTATAACTGTTGTGTAACAGAATGGAAATAGCATGATACTGTTACACAAAATAGTACAGTTTCTATGTTTTGACATACATTTGATGAAATTTGTACATAATTTATGTGAAAAAAATCACAACAAACATGCTACAATGACTATGAAAACGTTAACATAGCATTTCAAATTCACAACATTATACAGATGGAGGCGTTTAGTATGTTAGAAACAAATAAAAATCATGCAACAGCTTGGCAAGGATTTAAAAATGGAAGATGGAACAGACACGTAGATGTAAGAGAGTTTATTCAATTAAACTACACACTTTATGAAGGTAATGATTCATTTTTAGCAGGACCAACAGAAGCAACTTCTAAACTTTGGGATCAAGTAATGCAGTTATCGAAAGAAGAACGTGAACGTGGCGGCATGTGGGATATGGATACAAAAGTAGCTTCAACAATTACATCTCATGATGCTGGTTATTTAGACAAAGATTTAGAAACAATTGTAGGTGTACAAACTGAAAAACCATTCAAACGTTCAATGCAACCATTCGGTGGTATTCGTATGGCGAAAGCAGCTTGTGAAGCTTACGGTTACGAATTAGACGAAGAAACTGAAAAAATCTTTACAGATTATCGTAAAACTCATAACCAAGGTGTATTCGATGCATATTCAAGAGAAATGTTGAACTGTCGTAAAGCAGGTGTAATCACTGGTTTACCTGATGCATACGGACGTGGACGTATTATCGGTGACTATCGTCGTGTAGCATTATACGGTGTAGATTTCTTAATGGAAGAAAAAATGCATGACTTCAATACAATGTCTACGGAAATGTCTGAAGATGTAATTCGTTTACGTGAAGAATTATCAGAACAATACCGTGCATTAAAAGAATTAAAAGAACTTGGACAAAAATATGGCTTCGATTTAAGCCGTCCAGCTGAAAACTTTAAAGAAGCAGTTCAATGGTTATACTTAGCATACCTTGCTGCAATTAAAGAACAAAATGGTGCAGCAATGAGTTTAGGACGTACTTCTACATTCTTAGACATCTATGCTGAACGTGACCTTAAAGCAGGTGTAATTACTGAAAGTGAAGTTCAAGAAATCATTGACCACTTCATCATGAAATTACGTATTGTTAAATTTGCTCGTACACCTGATTACAATGAATTATTCTCTGGAGACCCAACTTGGGTAACTGAATCTATCGGTGGTGTAGGTATCGACGGACGTCCACTTGTAACGAAAAACTCATTCCGTTTCTTACATTCATTAGATAACCTAGGCCCAGCACCAGAGCCAAACTTAACAGTATTATGGTCAGTACGTTTACCTGATAACTTCAAAACATACTGTGCAAAAATGAGTATTAAAACAAGTTCTATCCAATATGAAAATGATGATATTATGCGTGAAAGCTATGGCGATGACTATGGTATCGCATGTTGTGTATCAGCGATGACAATTGGTAAACAAATGCAATTCTTCGGTGCGCGTGCGAACTTAGCTAAAACATTACTTTACGCTATCAATGGTGGTAAAGATGAGAAATCTGGCGCACAAGTTGGTCCTAACTTCGAAGGCATTAAGAGTGAAGTATTAGACTACGACGAAGTATTCAAGAAATTCGATCAAATGATGGATTGGCTTGCAGGTGTTTACATTAACTCATTAAATGTTATTCACTACATGCATGATAAATATAGCTATGAACGTATTGAAATGGCATTACATGATACAGAAATTGTACGTACAATGGCAACAGGTATCGCTGGTTTATCAGTAGCTGCTGACTCATTATCTGCAATTAAATATGCACAAGTTAAACCAATTCGTAACGAAGAAGGTCTTGTAGTAGACTTTGAAATTGAAGGCGATTTCCCTAAATACGGTAACAATGATAACCGTGTAGATGATATCGCAGTTGATTTAGTAGAACGCTTCATGACTAAATTACGTAGCCATAAAACATATCGTGATTCAGAACATACAATGAGTGTATTAACAATTACTTCAAACGTTGTATACGGTAAGAAAACTGGTAATACACCAGATGGACGTAAAGCTGGCGAACCATTCGCACCAGGTGCAAACCCAATGCATGGTCGTGACCAAAAAGGTGCATTATCTTCATTAAGTTCTGTTGCTAAGATTCCTTATGATTGCTGTAAAGATGGTATCTCAAATACATTCAGTATCGTACCGAAATCATTAGGTAAAGAACCAGAAGATCAAAATCGTAACTTAACAAGTATGTTAGATGGTTATGCAATGCAATGTGGTCACCACTTAAATATTAACGTATTTAACCGTGAAACATTAATAGATGCAATGGAACATCCAGAAGAATATCCACAATTAACAATCCGTGTATCTGGATACGCTGTTAACTTCATTAAATTAACACGTGAGCAACAATTAGATGTAATTTCTCGTACATTCCATGAAAGTATGTAACAAAATTTAAGGTGGGAGCACTATGCTAAAGGGACACTTACATTCCGTCGAAAGTTTGGGTACTGTCGACGGTCCGGGATTAAGATATATATTATTTACACAAGGATGCTTACTTCGATGCTTGTATTGTCACAATCCAGATACTTGGAAAATCAATGAGCCATCAAGAGAAGTTACAGTTGATGAAATGGTGGATGAAATTTTACCATACAAACCATACTTTGATGCATCAGGTGGTGGCGTAACAGTGAGTGGTGGCGAACCATTATTACAAATGCCATTCTTAGAAAAACTGTTTGCAGAGTTACAAGAAAATGGTGTGCATACTTGCTTAGATACGTCAGCTGGTTGTGCCAATGATACTAAAGCGTTTCAAAGACATTTTGAAGAATTACAAAGACATACAGACTTAATATTGTTAGATATTAAACATATCGATAATGAAAAACATATCAAATTGACAGGAAAGCCTAATACACACATCCTTAACTTCGCGCGCAAACTGTCAGATATGAAACAACCTGTATGGATTCGTCATGTCCTTGTGCCTGGTTATTCTGATGATAAAGACGATTTAATTAAACTAGGTGAATTTATTAATTCTCTAGATAACGTCGAAAAGTTTGAAATTTTACCATATCATCAGTTAGGTGTTCATAAGTGGAAGACATTGGGTATTGCATATGAATTAGAAGATGTAGAAGCGCCCGATGATGAAGCTGTTAAAGCAGCCTACCGTTATGTTAACTTCAAAGGGAAAATTCCCGTTGAATTATAAATACAATTCAGACCGAAAAGAAAGCATATGCAACTTCATGAGCGAAGCGGCATATGCTTCTTTTTTCAGTTGTGATATATGGATTAAATGGCAATATCATATGTTTTAAAAGATTATAGAAGCTACATTGATGTTTAACTTTGTTAACATGGCAGTTGGTAGAAAATCATTTCTAAAAGATGAGTAAGGTAACCAATAGCTCAAATGATTGGTATTTACATATTTATGTTTAACTTTTTTAATATTCTATTGACCCTTAGCAATTAAAAATATTAATATGAAAATTAATATTAAAGCAATGTGGAGCGTGATTATGAAGAGAATAATGAGAGATATATGGACAGTATTTAAATTACTGTATCACAATAAAGGGCGCTTTAGTATCAATGCCTTACTATTGCAATTAATCATGATATTTATCAGTAGCACATATTTAATTTTACTCTTCAATTTGATGTTAAAAGTTGCTGGACAAAGCCAACTCACGATTAACAATTGGATTGAAATAGTAAGTCATCCAGCAAGTGTGATACTGCTTATCATATTTATTTTAAGTGTAGCTTTTTTAATTTATGTTGAATTTTCATTATTAGTTTATATGGTTTATGCAGGTTTTGATCGACAAATTATTACGTTCAAATCCATTTTTAAAAATGCTTTTGTTAATGTACGCAAACTTGTTGGTGTGCCGATTATTTTCTTTGTTATATATTTAATTTTAATGATACCAATTGCCAATTTAGGTCTAAGTTCCGTACTGACGAAAAACATTTATATACCTAAATTTTTAACGGAAGAACTTATGAAAACGACAAAGGGTATTATCATATATGGAACCTTTATGGTTGCTGTTTTTATTTTAAACTTCAAGCTAATATTCACTTTGCCGCTGACGATTTTAAATAGGCAATCATTATTTAAAAATATGAGATTGAGCTGGCAAATTACGAAGCGGAATAAATTTCGACTAGTAATAGAAATTGTTATATTAGAGATTATTATCGCCGCGATTTTAACGCTCGTTGTTTCAGCAGCAACTTTCATTGCAATATATTTAGATGAAGATGGCAATAAATTTATAATTTCATCTGTATTGTTTGTCGTCTTGAAAAGTGCACTATTCTTCTACTATTTATTTACAAAATTGTCGTTGATTAGTGTGTTAGTCCTTCATTTAAAACAGGAAAATGCATTGTATCAACCGACATTAGAGTTTAAACACCCTAAACCGAAGCGTAAGTCTAAATTCTTTATTATATCTATGCTGTTAGCTGTGATATGTTTTATCGGTTATAATATGTATTTGTTATACAATAATTCAATTAATCAAAACATTTCGATTATCGGGCACCGTGGTTTTGAAGATAAAGGTGTTGAAAATTCAATTCCGTCATTGAAAGCCGCGGCTAAAGCAAAGGTTGAATACGTTGAACTAGATACGATAATGACTAAAGATAAAAGATTTGTAGTTAGTCATGATAATAATTTGAAGCGTTTAACAGGTATTAATAAAAACATTTCTGAATCTAATTTTAAAGATGTAGTTGGATTGAAAATGCGTCAAAATGGACATGAAGCGAAACTTGTATCATTGGAAGCGTTTATTGAAACGGCTAAAAAAGAAAATGTGAAGTTGTTAGTAGAGTTGAAGCCACACGGCAAAGAACCAAGTGATTATACAGAACGTGTAATTGATATTTTGAAAAAGCATAATGTTGAACATGAATACAAAGTGATGTCGTTGGATTACGATATAATGACTAAATTGAAAAAAGAAGCACCGTATATTAAGTGTGGTTATATCATCCCATTACAATTTGGACATTTTAAAGAGACATCATTAGATTTCTTTGTTATTGAAGATTTTTCATATACACCAAGACTAGTTAATCAGGCTCATTTGGAAAATAAAGAAGTGTATACTTGGACAATTAATGGAGAGGAAGACCTTACGAAATATTTACAAACAAATGTAGATGGCATTATTACAGATGATCCAGCATTAGCTGATGATATAAAAGAAGCTAAAAAAGATGAAACATACTTCGATCGCTCAATAAGAATTTTATTTGAATAATATAAAGACCTCTAGAAGTTATCGCGATGATACTTTTAGAGGTCTTTTAAATATGTCATAGTGAATTAAGCATTCGTATGAAAGTATATGGAACATTAGTAATAATGATATGTTAAAGGTTGTTGGAATGAATATTACTAGTTAGTGATGAATAAATATTTTCCAATCTATATTTTGCTTTAGTCATTTGATCCAAATTTTTAGTGCGTATAGCAGACTTAGCAATATAATGTGCTGCCATAATATCACGTTTTTGATATGCATCTAAATGTAGATGCGCTAATTTATTTATATCAGTATTTGTGATTAACATATGTAATTGGTCTACAAGCGCTTGATGTTGATACGTATGAGCTGTCGTTTCGGACTTGCGAGTTATTGTGATCCCAGTCGTATCAAGGAGCGCAGCTTTAATGCCAGTTACTAAATAATTTTTGATTTTCATGTGTGTTGTCATGTTATATTTCTCCTTCGATGTACATGAATCAAAAAGATTATACACTATTATATATTGTAATGCTAATTAACTTTAACAAAAAGATAGTTAATGATTCGTTTATTCTAGTTAATATATAGTTAATGTCTTTTAATATTTTGTTTCTTTAGAGTAGGTTGGGCAATTACATTTTGGAGGAAATAAAAAATTATGAAAAAGCAAATAATTTCGCTAGGCGCATTAGCAGTTGCATCTAGCTTATTTACATGGGATAACAAAGCAGATGCGATAGTGGGTAAGGACTATAGTAAAGAATCAAGGGTTAAAGAAGAAAGTAAGTATGGGGCGAATATTTCAAGTTGGTATTTAAATGACATGTTACAAAAATTAGGGGATCAAATTTATAATGCAAAAGAATTAACTAACAGATATGAATATGGTGAAAAAGACTATAAACAAGCATCAGATAAATTGATGACAAGAGTTTTAGGAGAAGACCAATATTTATTAGAAAAAAAGAAAGAACAGTACGAAGTATATAAAAAATGGTATCAAAAATATAAAACTGAAAATCCACAATCAGATTTGAAGATGACAAAATTTCATGATTTTGAAATGTATAAGTTAACAATGAATGAATATAATGATATTCAAAGATCTTTAAAGGATGCTGTTGATGAGTTTAACAATGAGGTTAAGGATATTCAATCTAAGAATAAGGATTTAGTGCCATTTGATGAAGAAACTGAAAAGCGTGTAACAAATGAAATATATGACTTTGTTTGTGAGATAGATACACTTTATGCGACGTATTATAATGATAATCAGCATGGTCAAAATGCGAGAGAATTAAGGGCAAAATTAGACTTGATTCTTGGGGATATAAAAGACCCTGTCAGAATAACAAATGAACGCATTAGAAAAGAAATGATGAATGATTTAAATTCAATCATCGAAGACTTCTTTATGGATTCTAACTTAAATAGACCTTCTAATATAAGTAAGTATAATCCTAATATTCATGATTATACTAAAAAGCCGGAAAATAAAGCGAACTTCGATAAATTAGTCAAAGAAACTAAAGAAGCGGTTGCTGAAGCAGATGAATCTTGGAAGACTAAAACAGTCAAAAATTATGGTGAATCTGAAACAAAATTACCAATAGCAAAAGAAGAGAAGAAAGTTGAAGAAATTCAACAGCCTAAAGCTCAAAATATTGTTGGTGAAACTGAAAAAGCACCACTTCCAGTTGCACAGCCACTAGTTAAAATTCCACAAGGCACAATTCAAGGTGAAATCGTACAAGGTCCAAAATATCCGACGATGGAACAAAAAACTATTCAAGGTGAAATCGTTAAAGGACCAGACTTCCCAACAATGGAACAAAGTAACGAATCTGCACCTATTGTAACACCTTCATTAAGCGGAAATTATACAGAACCTACTATTGCTTTACCTACAATTACAGGTGAGAGTAAAGTGGAAAATCCTATTGAATCGACTTTAAAAGGTATTCAAGGAGAATCAAGTAATATTGAGATTAAACCTCAAGTATCTGAAACAAGAGAAGTTTCTCAATATGGTACGAGACCACAATTTAACAAAACACCTAAGTATGTTAAATATAGAGATGCTGGCACTGGTATCCGTGAATACAACGATGGAACATTTGGATATGAAGCAAGACCTAGATTTAACAAACCAAGTGAGACAAACGCATACAATGTAACAACGCATGCAAACGGCCAAGTAACATACGGTGCCCGTCCGACACAAAACAAGCCAAGCAAAACAAATGCATATAACGTAACAACGCATGCAAACGGCCAAGTGTCATATGGAGCGCGTCCAGCACAAAACAAGCCAAGCAAAACAAATGCATATAACGTAACAACGCATGCAAACGGCCAAGTGTCATATGGTGCTCGTCCAGCACAAAACAAGCCAAGCAAAACAAATGCATATAACGTAACAACGCATGCAAACGGCCAAGTGTCATATGGTGCTCGTCCAGCACAAAACAAGCCGAGCAAAACAAATGCATATAACGTAACAACGCATGCAAACGGCCAAGTAACATACGGCGCTCGTCCAGCACAAAACAAGCCGAGCAAAACAAACGCATACAATGTAACAACGCATGCAGATGGTACTGCAACTTATGGACCTAGAGTGACAAAATAATTTTGTAACTTAATGCATCATTAATATAAAGCAATATAATTAAAATAAAACGATATGTATCTTAAAAATAAGCAATCATGTATTTAATGGTTTCCCCACCAGGTTAATACATCGCACAGACAAAATTATATCTTTTTATTATTCATCATTTTAGACACAAAATAAACATGACCTAACACATCATCAACCTATTTAAATAAACCACACACATCATTGTGAAATGCGACGATAGCATTAGCAACATTTGCTATGAAAGTCGCTTCGAATACGGATTAAGAAATATTGAAGTGAACATTCAACATTTCAAATTCATTTCGAAAGCACAATAATGTGGGTGGTTTTCTTCATTTTCAAAAATAAATTACGTAAATTGAAGCATATTTCAAACGAGTATTATGGGATTTAAAGTTCTCCAACCATAACAATCACATGAATGCCAAGCAACTCTATACGCTCCTGAATCAACATGCTACACAATCCTTAACAAAATACTATGTGACTTCAATATAATCCCCAAAAACTAATTTATCCTAATTTAACGATATGTCACACTATACAACTGAATCCACAATTTATTTAGTCGCCAAATTGCGTACAGTGATAACATTAATCCGCTTCAACCTCTATCTAACAATCTAATGAATATACTCAAATATTGCAGCTGCGCCCATACCGACACCAATACACATTGTCACCATGCCGTAACGACTATCGGGACGTCTACTCATTTCGGAAAGTAAGCGTGCAGTCAAGATCGCACCTGTTGCACCTAATGGGTGACCTAAAGCAATGGCACCACCATTTACATTAGTACGTGATGAATCTAGACCTACCGCGTTCATAGAAGCGATAGTTTGAGATGCGAATGCCTCATTTAGTTCTACTAAGTCGATGTCTTCAATTGTTAAATTGCTGAGTGACAATACTTCAGGAATCGCATATGCAGGACCAATACCCATAATTTTCGGATCCACGCCGACAGCTTTGAAACCAACAAATCGTGCAATGGGTGTCACGCCTAGTTCTTTTACTTTGTCTCCTGACATTAAGACTACAAATGCTGCACCATCAGATAGTGGGGCAGATGTACCTGCAGTAACTGTGCCGTCAGCCTTAAACACTGTCGGCAATTTAGCTAATGCCTCTTTTGTTGTGTCGGGGCGAATTAACTCATCTTGTTCAAATATACCTTCTTTAAAGTCGACTCCGTCTTCAGTGTATTCAACGTATTCAACTCTTATTGGAATGATTTCATCTTCAAAGCGACCTGCACGTTGTGCTTCATATGCGCGTTGATGACTTTGAACAGCATAGGTATCTTGTTCTTCTCTAGATACGCCATATTGTAACGCTACGTTTTCTGCTGTTAGTCCCATTGGATATGACGCACCCACTTTATCATATTGTAATATTGGATTGTTAGTAGGTTCGTTTCCACCCATAGGGACAGCGCTCATTAATTCTACGCCACCTGCCACGAGTATATCTCCTTGGCCAGCCATAATTTGATTGGCTGCAGTTGCTATTGTTTGTAGCCCAGATGAACAGTAACGGTTTATAGTTTGTCCAGGAATAAAGTGCGATAAGCCTGTACGTAATGCAATCGTTCTTGCAATGTTTTGCCCTTGTAATCCTTCAGGAAAAGCAGTACCTACAATGACATCTTCAACCATATTATTATTAAACTTTCCACCAACACGACTTAACACACCTTGTAATACTTTAGCAGCAACATCATCTGGTCTTTCATAAAATAATGACCCTTGTTTTGCCTTTGCAGTAGCTGAACGTCCATAAGCTACAATGTATGCTTCTTGCATGCTTATCATCCTCTCTTAATAAATATCTTTTAATTACGTAATGGCTTACCAGTTTCTAACATATGTGTAATTCTGTCGTATGTTTTTTTAGATTTTAGTAACTCAATAAAACTGATTTTCTCTAATTTTTGGATATAACGTTGGTTAATATATGTGTTACGAAGTAGTTCGCCACCAGATAAAACATATGCAATTTCTAAGGCAATATGATAATCATAATCACTAATAAAATGACCTAGTCTTTGCGCGTCTAATTGTCCTTCAATTAATACTTTATAATTTTCTCCTAAGCCGATATATTGATATTTTGGTTTAGGGATATAGTTTGTTTCTGCTTCGTATTTCGCACGTTTAAGTGCAACTTCGACACGTTGCGCTGTATTAAAAATGATTGTATCTGTATCGCGTAAATAGCCATAACGGCGAGCTTCAAATGCATTAGTAGATACTTTTGCAAATGCGATGTTTGTTAGTACTTTAGTCATTGAAGCTTGTTTATCATCGAATTTATGTGATGTGTGTAAAATACGATCCGCCATTTCTGCAAGTCCGCCTCCACTTGGTAGTAAACCGACGCCCGCTTCAACCAGACCGATATACGTTTCACTTGCTGCTACAACGATAGGCGAGTAAAGTACAAGTTCACATCCACCGCCTAGGGCACGACCTTGTACAGCTGTGACGATCGGCTTTAAGCTATACTTCAAACGATTAAAGCTATAATGTAATTTATCAATTGATTGTGCAACGACATCATCCACAAGACCTTCTTCATGCGCCTTTTTCATTAAGAAAAGGTTGGCACCGACACTGAAATTATTACCATCAGCATAAATAACCATACTTGTATAATGTTCATTTTCCAGCAAATCAATCGCCTCAACTAAAGCATCATTAAATTCATCGGTAATGACATTATTTTTACTCTGTAATTTTAGTAAAAGTTGATCATCGTGAGTTGCAGAAAGTTTAGCATCACCTTTATCCCAAAGTTCGTCACTTATGAAGTGAGACACAGGTGTTGCATATTCAATCGTTTCATCCTGTTTATAAAAGCCACCGTCTAATTCATTAATCCATTGTGGTAGGTCGCCAAGTTCATCTTCCATGCGCGATTTAACACGTTCAAATCCCATTGCATCCCATAATTGGAAAGGTCCAAGCTTCCAGTTAAATCCCCAAACAAGTGCGCGGTCAATGTCACGGAAGTCATCGGTAGCCTTAGGAACATTGATGGCAGAGTAATAGAAGTTATTACGTAAGGTCTCCCATAAAAATTGTCCTGCTTCATCTTGTGCATTAAAAATGACATCAAGGTTATGCGCTAAATCTTTATTAAATTCATTTAAAATTGGTAATTGTGGTTGTGATACAGGGACATATTCTTGCTTTTCTTTATCGTAAACAAGACGTTCTTTAGTATCTTTATCTTTTTTATAAAATCCTTGTTTTGTTTTACGACCTAGTGCACCATTATCAAACAATGTATTTACAACTTTGACATCGTGGAAATAGGGTGCTTCCTCAGGAACTTGCTGCATACCTTCAATTACAGATACTGCAATATCTAATCCGACTAAGTCAGATAGTGCATATGTTCCAGTTTTAGGACGACCGATAATTTGACCAGTTAAAGCATCCACATCTGTAATGTTTAAATTTTGCTCTTCAGCGCGATACATAATATCATTCATCGTTTGTGTACCAACTCTATTTGCAACAAATCCTGGTACATCATTAACAACGATGACACCTTTGCCTAATACATTTTGCGCAAAAGATTTCACCTCTGATACGATAGCATGTTTCGTATATGAGGTAGGTATTAGCTCTACTAATTTCATAATGCGTGGTGGGTTAAAGAAATGTAGACCAAAGAATCGTTCTTGATCCGCATTGTTCAATGCTTTTGCAATTGCTGTAATAGGTATACCTGATGTATTAGTAGCAAATAAAG
Organism: Staphylococcus argenteus; assembly: GCF_000236925.1. Lineage (NCBI taxonomy): Bacteria > Bacillati > Bacillota > Bacilli > Caryophanales > Staphylococcaceae > Staphylococcus > Staphylococcus argenteus. Next base: position 241,765 of record NC_016941.1, read on the forward strand.
CATCTTCTTTAGCATGTTGAGCGACTTGTTGCCATACCGCATGTTTGATTTCAATGTCTTCTTTAACAGCTTCGATATATAAGTCAGCATCATCATTAGCTAGGTCATCGTTAAAATTACCATATGTTAAATTACTTGCTAAATTTAAGTCGAATAGAAGCGGACGTTTTTTGTTGACGATTTTGTCGTATGATTTTTTAGCAATCAGATTTGGATCATTTTCGTCTACTACAATATCTAATAATTTTACTTTAAGTCCGGCATTTACAAAGAGCGCTGCAAGTTGTGCACCCATCGTACCTGCACCAAGAACTGTTACTTTATTAATTGTCATAGTTATTCCTCCAATTTAGTTGAAGATAAGATAACCTCTTAGATTATCGGGACAGTCTTACTATTTCGTAAAATGAATGAAAAGTATCTTTGTCAGCTATCTTAGCCTCTGATTTAAGGAAAGCATCGTATTTAAAATAATTGTCTAGTGATGTGATACATCGATATTTTGCAAAATATTTATTAGCTTAAACAAATGCAGAATCACCAGTTAAGGCACGTCCAATTACTAACGCATTAATTTCATGTGTACCTTCGTATGTGTAAATTGCTTCTGCATCTGAGAAGAAACGTGCAATATCATAATCATCAGCAAGAATACCGTTGCCACCTGTAATACCTCGTCCCATTGCTACCGTCTCGCGTAAACGTAAGGCATTCATCATTTTAGCTGTAGAAGTTGCAACTTCATCATACTCACCATGTGCTTGCATGTTAGCTAATTGAGCACATGTTGCCATTGCTTGCGCTAGATTACCTTGCATCATCGCTAGTTTTTCTTGAATTAATTGATATTTGCTAATTGGTTTGCCGAATTGTTTACGCTCAGTGACATAGTCTAGTGTGGCACGTAATGCACCAGCCATACCACCCGTAGCCATATATGCGACACCTGCTCGTGTTGAGTAAAGGATTTTGGCAATATCTTTAAAGCTTGTAATATTTTGTAAGCGATCAGATTCATCAACCTTAACATTGGTTAATTTAATCAATGCATTTGGCACGATACGAAGGGCAATTTTATTATCAATGACTTCAATATCTACACCGTCTTGCTCTGGGCGGACAACAAAGCAGTGAGGCTTACCGGTCTCTTTATTTACAGCGAATACAGGGATTACATCAGAAACATGTGCACCACCAATCCATTTCTTTTCACCATTAATAACCCAAGTGTCACCTTGACGCTCTGCGACAGTTTCTAAGCCTCCTGCAACATCAGAGCCATGCTCAGGTTCGGTTAATGCAAAGCATGTACGCAATTCATGAGACTGTAATTTTGGTACATATTTCGCAATTTGTTCTTTGCTACCCCCGAAAAAGAAAGTGTTATGCCCTAAACCTTGATGGACACCAAGAAGGGTTGCAAGTGAAATATCAAAACGAGCGAGTAGGTAAGACATGAAAAATTGAAATAGTTGACTCGGCATTTTGGCATTTGGTCTATCTTTATAAAGTAATGGGTTGTTAAAGTAATTTAATTCTCCTAAATCTTTAAAATAATCTTCAGGTACTGTGGCATCTATCCAATGCTGATTGATATCTGGTCGATATTTGCTTTCGAGTAAATGGTTCACTTGTTGTAAAAATTCAACTTCACCATCTGTTAAACCTTTAGCAATACTAAGCACATCTTCAGGGAATAATGATTTTAAAACTTTTTCTTTTTCAAATTTCATATAAATTCCTCCTAAAAATAATATGAATATTTATGGAAATTACACACATAAAAACCTAAACGAAGATTTTTGGAAACGCTTACAAACAAGCGCAAAATTTTTTTACTCTATTATTTCCGTTGCTTTGTTATTCATCATTTGTCTAATTGCAAGTTTGTCTGGTTTTTGTGTACTATTTAACGGCATATGTGTCACAGGTACATACATTCTTGGTACTTTATATCCTGCCAAACGATTTCGCATATGTTGATCTAACTTTTCAGCATAGTTAGGATCATCTTCTCGAAGTATGATGGCTGCTGCTATCGACTCACCATATTTTGGATGGTCATAGCCTACGACTACACATCGGTCAATTAGTGGGTGCTCAGCTAAAGCATTTTCAACTTCCGATGGTAAGACATTTTCGCCACCTGTAATGATAAGTTCTTTTTTACGATCAATGATGAAAATATCACCATCTTCATCCATTTTTGCTAAATCACCTGTTAATAAATAACGACCATGAAACGACTGAGCAGTTTCTTCAGGTTTGTTCCAATATCCAGGTGTTACATTTTTCGCTTTAATAGCTAGCTCGCCGATATCGCCAGTAGGGACTTCTTGACCATTTTCATCAAGAATTCGTGCATCAACAAACATGACTGCTTTACCAATACTCATCGGTTTGCGTTTCGAATTTTCCGGTGTATTAACGAGTACTAGAGGCGCTTCAGTTAAGCCGTAACCGTTGATAATGTTAATACCATATTGTTTAAATGCTGCTTGAATACTTGGTAATGGCTGTGAACCACCTTGAATGATGTAATCCATTGCTTTGAAATTATCGGGATTAAAATTACTGGCACGTAGCGTACTATAATACATCGTTGGAATCATGATAATAAAAGTAGGCTTGTACTGTGCAATCATGTCGTTCAATTCTTCTCCATTAAAATAACGTTGAAGAATCAATGTGCCACCTGACATCAAGACGGGCAACACTGTATCATTAAATCCTAAGACATGGAACATAGGTGTAGATACAATCGTAATATAATTTGAATTAAACTTATATGTCAGTTCTAAGTTTGCACCATTATGAACAAATGATTCATACGAGAACATCACGCCTTTAGGTGATCCAGTTGTACCACTTGTATAAATTAACGCTGCAAGATCATGTGGTTCGACCGGTGTTGCTTGAAAAGGTTGGTGATGATCTGGATCTACAATTTCATCATATTGACGTGAATCAATATCCATGTGCAGTAACTTTTGATTAATGTTTGTTAAAGAACTTAGGTGCTTTTTGGCATAAAAGAGAAGCTTTAATTGTGCATCTTCCACAATAGCTGCTATCTCTTTCGGATTTAGTCTCCAATTCATCGGTAAAAATACAGCACCTGTTTTAAAGCAAGCAAATAGTAAATCTAATATTGCAATATCATTTGGAGCAAAAACACCTATGACATCACCTTTTTTAACACCTTGAGAGGTTAAATAATGCGCCATATTATCAGCCCGGGCGTTAAGTTGTTGGTATGTCCAAGACGTCTGTTTTGCGTGATCAATGACGGCAGGTTTGTCATCATCGAAATCTGAACGCGTTTTAATCCAATCGAAATTCATTAGTATACCCCCTTTAGCTTCACTTTCATACTTTATGAATTGATTGTTTAAGTTGTCCCCATTGTTTTTGATAAATGCTACTATCAATCAATTTTATGTTGTCAGCAATGATTGGTTTAAATGACATTTGATTCAATATATCTTTTTGCAAATCAAGACCTGGTGCGATTTCAATCAGCTTTAAACCTTTATCAACTAATTCAAATACGGCACGGTCAGTAACAAAGTATACTTCTTGATTGAGTGATCGCGAATACTGTGCATTAAAGTCTATATGGCTTACTTCTGATACAAATTTTTTAGTATGACCTTCGCTTTCAATATCTAATTTATGTTTATAACATGATAGCGTACTCCCTGCGACGAACGTTCCTGAAAAAATAATTTTGTTTACCGATTGTGTAATGTCTATAAAACCACCACAACCATTGAGTCGGTCATTAAAGTAGGACACATTGACATTGCCATATTGGTCTACTTCTGCAAAGCTAAGATAAGCAACAGATACACCATTGTTATAGATAAAATCCCAAGCTTGATCATGACGCATACGTACATCTGCGTTATAGTTCATACCAAAACGCTCACGGCTACCTACAAATCCACCGAAAATGCCGACGTCTAGAATGGGTTGTACGTCATGTGCGACACGTTCTTCATAAAGTAAATTTGAAAGTTCATTGTTAATACCATAACCAATACTAATCGTATCGCCGTATGTTAAAAATTGAGCGGCACGTCTAAGAATGAGTTTGCGATTATTAAATGGCAACGGTTTTTCAGGAATACAATCAATCCGTTCTTGACCTGACAATGCAGGTAAATAATGACTTTGAATTACTTGACGATGATTATGATCTTCTTGGGTAACATATACATAATCAACAATACTTCCAGGAATAATAACATCATGTGGTTTTAGTTGATAGTCATCAACTATAGCTTTGACTTGTACGATAACGGTGCCATGATTGGCCTTAGTATTTAAAGCGACATGATAACATTCACTCAAGTATGCTTCTTGTGTTAAATATATATTGCCTTGTTTATCTGCATAGGTTCCTCTCAGCAATGCCACATCAACGCTAGGGAATGTGTAATGCAAATATGTTTCATCGCGCATGTTGACTATAGAAACTAAGTCTTCTGTAGTACACTTGTTTACTTTGCCGCCTCCATATCTGGGATCAACAGCCGTGTTTAAACCAATTTTTGTAAGCACACCAGGTAAAAGATGGTTGCTTTGACGATAATGAGTAGCAATGACACCTTGTGGTAAAAAGTATGCTTCTATCTCATTGTTTTTCATAGCTTGTGCTGTTTTTGATGAAGCAGTTAATATACTCATAATGACACGCTTAATCATGCCACGTTCAATAAAGTCATCTAGATCGGGTGCGACACCCAAACTATGGATATCATTCGCTAAAATAAAGGTTAAATCATTAGGCGTCTGGTATTTATCGTGTTGCGCTAACACAGCACGTAGAACTTCGGCAGGTAAATTGGCAACAGCTAAAGCCGACAAACCAATCACATCACCGTCTTTAATGATATGTTGTAAATCGTGCCATGTGATTTGCTTCAAGAAATTCACCTCCATCGCATCTAAAAAATATAGCGTTTTTACACTTTGTGTAAACCCTTACAAGAAATATAACATAAAGAGGTTTAAATGCAATTATAAATATCTTTTTATTCTGACAACAGACACATTATAGACATAAATATAAAGTGTGTAATGATTGTAAAATCAAGGGTTTGAAATCGATTGATCGTTATTAAAATGTTTAAATAAAAATATTGTTCGGAACATAAAAAGTTAACTAGGTTTAATTTTAAAATATGTGTGTAAAATAAAATAAGCAATTGGCGTGAATAGAATCGGAGAATCATTAAGTTTCTATGGTGTATAATGTAACTGGATGAATTGGTTTGAATGTAAGGAGTCGAAGATGTAATGAGAATAAATGTTTTACAACATACACCGAATGAAGGCTTAGGATATATTGGGGAGTGGGCTAAAGAAAGAGGACATACTGTTTATATTTATCATCCATATTGTTATGAAGGTGTGTTGCCCCGTGCAGATGAAACAGATATGTTAGTCATTCTTGGAGGACCAATGAACCCTAATGATAATATGCCTTGGATTAAAAATGAACAACAATTAATATTGGAATTGATGGCTAAACATAAGCCGATATATGGCGCCTGTTTTGGAGCGCAACAAATTTCTAAAGCATTAGGCAATGAAGTTTTGAAATCACCAGTTAAAGAAGTGGGATGGGATAACGTTTATTTAGAGTCTGACATTATTCCAGATATACCAAATCAATTAATGGCGCTGCATTGGCATGAGGATATGTTTCAGATACCGGAACAAGCGACATTACTATTTTCCGGGAATCATATTAAAAACCAAGGATTTATCATTGGAAATACTGTAATTGGATTACAGTTTCACTTCGAACCTGGCCCAGATGATGTTAGGGAAATTGTTATAAATGATCACAAGTATATTGCTAATTCTGTTTTGCAACAGTCAGTGGATGACATTTTATCCTTTGAGGTACCAGAACAAAATAGAGTAATAATCTTTAAACTATTAGATTTTATAGTAAAAGTGCAATGACTAGGATAAATTTTCATATAACAAATGTCGAATTGGAATGTGTTCAATTGCACAAAATATTTATATTAAATAATGGAAAATCCATCCATATTCAATTAAAATAGTTTTATTATGAAAATGAGAGTAGGTAAGTCTATGGAAGGTCTTAATCATCGAAGAGACACAGAAAAAGAAACAACAACAAAAGATCAATCGATTCTAGATCAAGATATGACAAAGGAAGAAGGCGCATCAACAACAAAACAGGAAGCTGTTCATCATAGTGTACAAACAAAGCAGACAGCGGATATACATAACAATGAATCTATAGAAAAACAAATGGACGAAAAAGCATATGAGACAGCACAAAATGCAGATTTAAAGCACGAAGCAAGAAGTTTGTTTGATAATGCGACAAAATCTATCGGTAGACTAGCAGGTAATGATGAAAGCTTAAACCTTAATTTGAAAGATATGTTTTCAGAAGTTTTTAAGCCACATACTAAAAATGAAGCAGATGAAATATTTATCGCGGGAACGGCAAAAACAACGCCAGCTATTTGTGATATTTCAGAAGAGTGGGGTAAACCTTGGCTCTTTTCACGTGTGTTTATTGCTTTTACAGTGACATTTATTGCATTATGGGTCATGGCTGCATTTTTCAATAATACAAATGCGATTCCTGGACTCATTTTTATTGGTGCATTAACAGTACCATTATCAGGTTTATTCTTCTTCTATGAATCAAATGCTTTTAAAAACATAAGCATTTTTGAAGTCATCATCATGTTCTTTATTGGTGGCGTATTTTCATTATTAAGTACAATGGTATTATATAGATTTGTCGTGTTCAGTGATCAATTTGAAAAGTTTGGGTCATTAACATTTTTCGATGCATTTTTAGTCGGATTGGTTGAAGAAACAGGTAAAGCACTTATTATTGTTTATTTTGTCAATAAATTGAAAACGAACAAGATTTTGAATGGTTTATTAATCGGTGCTTCCATTGGAGCTGGGTTTGCAGTTTTTGAATCGGCAGGTTATATTTTAAATTTTGCTCTAGGTGAAAATGTACCGTTATTAGATATTGTCTTCACACGTGCATGGACTGCAATTGGTGGTCACTTAGTGTGGTCAGCTATAGTCGGAGCTGCTATTGTTATTGCCAAAGAACAACATGGTTTCGAGTTTAAAGATATTTTAGATAAACGATTTTTAATATTCTTCTTAACAGCTGTTGGGTTACATGGCATTTGGGATACATCATTAACGATTCTTGGCAGTGATACTTTAAAAATATTTATTTTAATCGTTGTCGTATGGATACTCGTATTTATTTTAATGGGTGCAGGGTTGAAACAAGTTAATACACTACAAAAAGAATTCAAAGAACAACAGAATAAAGTACAAGAATAAAAAATTAAAGCTTATGTTGCTAGTGTTAGCGGCATAAGCTTTTTTTCGTACGTCGTAAAATTTTAATATGAAGTACAAAATTAAATGATATAGATTTATATGTCATCATAGTTATAAGTATTATACTAACGAGTCGAATATTTCATCTTTTAAATAAGGTTTTAAGAGTAATAAGGTTTCATTAGCTTTATTTTGATAATCTGAATCACTGTTTAATGCAAAATTCACCATAACACCCAGTATAGCCGAAGTTAAAAAACATAATAATGTTGATTTACTTATACCATCATTAATAACGGTTTCAGAAATTTTATTTTCTAGTTGTTTGTAAATGACAGTCTCTAGTTTTTTACTGAATAGTGCTGAAATTGAACTTTTAAATAATGAACTGAAAATATCTTTGTTGTTATATAAATATTCAAACCATTTAATATTACCAATTTTAAAATTTACCTGCTCTTTGAAATGACATATTTCTATAAAATCTGAAATATAATCGCTCATAATATGTTCAACTAAATCATATTTATCATTGAAATGCGCGTAAAAGGTTCTTCTAACGATTTCAGATTTATCACATATATCTGTCACTGTGATGTCTTCGATGTGTTGCTCTTTTAATAACGCAATCATTGTTTGTTTCAATGCGCGTTGTGTTTTCTTAATACGTTTATCCATGATATAGCTCCTAAATATTGCTCGAAAATTAAGTACATGTGCAATAAGTCTTTTTTCACTAGCTTATAAGTTTAAAAATGATAAGTGAAGGTATATATTAGTGTAACACTTGTTATTTAAAACACAAGTGAGTAATAAAAGGGGCGATGTGTGTTGGAAAAGAAAAATATTTTAATCATAGGTGCAAGTGGTCAAATTTCTCAAGAGTTAATTCACTTGCTATTAGATAAAACAGAACATCATTTAACACTATACTTAAGAAATAAAGCGAAATTGATGAATATAGAAGATGGAAAACGCGTAACAGTAATCGAAGCAGATGCAACAGATGAAGTTGCCTTGGAAAATGCATTGGATCAAATTGATGTTGTATTCGCTAGTTTAGCCGGTAACATAGATAAACAAGCTCATGCAATTGTATCAGCAATGGAAAGGAAAAACGTGCAACGACTTATTTTTGTAACTGCATTAGGTATATATGACGAGGTGCCTGGTACATTTGGCAAATGGAATAACGACAATATTGGACCGTATCTTCCACCATATAAGAAAGCAGCAGACATTATTGAATTATCTAGCTTAGACTATACATTGCTACGTCCCGCATGGTTGACGAATAGTGATGAGATTGAATATGAAACAACAGTTAAAGGTGAAGATTTTAAAGGCACAGAAGTTTCGCGTAAAAGTGTTGCTGCATTAGGATTAGAAATTATTGAGAACCCTTCAATCTACGTTAAAGAAAGTTTAGGCGTAAACAAACCAAATACAGATGGCGATAAGCCACGCTGGTTATAAGGAGTATTTGTCATGGAAAAAGTAAATTTTAAAAGTAATAATTTAAATGTAGTAGCTAATATGTATTTCCCAGAAAATTTTGATGAAAATAATCAATATCCTGCTATTGTCGTTAATCATCCAGCAGGAGGTGTGAAAGAACAAACAGCTGGCTTATATGCAGAACGACTAGCAACTTTAGGTTATGTGACGATGGCTTATGATGCAAGTTATCAAGGTGAAAGTGAGGGACAACCACATAATTTAGAAAATCCATCATCACGCGTAGAAGATGTAAGAGCTGCTGTGGATTACTTTAATACACTTGATTTCATTGATAATAATCGTATTGGTGCGCTTGGTATTTGTGCAGGTGGTGGCTATACAATTAAAGCAGCACAAACTGAAAAACGTATTAAAGCTGTAGTTGGCATTAGTGCTGCTGACATCGGTCAAAATTTCCGTAAAGGTTGGACGGGTAATCAAGATGAAAAAGACATTAACACTTTATTAGAACAAGTTGCAGAACAAAGAAAGGCAGAAGAAAATGGCGCACCACAAAAGCTAGTAGGTTTCGTTCCAGAAGAGCCTACCGAAGATATGGATCAAGAAACAAAAGATGGATGGGAATATTATCGTACGCCAAGAGCGCAACATGAACGTTCAATTAATCAATTTCCATTTATTAGTTTCGATCGTATTATTGAATTTACTGCATTTGATTTAGTAGATAAATTATTAACACAACCTGTGCTATTTATCGCTGGAAGTGAAGCTGGTACATTATGGCAAAGTGAAAATGCATATGAACGTGCACTAGAACCGAAAGATATCCACATTGTAGAAGGCGCGAATCATTTTGATATGTATGATAAAGAACCATTTGTAACAGAAGCGGTTGAAAAAATGAAATCATTTTATGGTCAATATTTATAGAAGTTTCCATGAGATTAAAATAACATTATTTTTATAATGAGAAGATTATTAAATAGTAAATGTGAAAGTAAAAGATTAATAATCAGTAATCAATTCGAAGTGAAGAGGAACAAACTCAAGGGGACTGATTAGGAAATTAATACCTTGATAAATAGCACTTTTGTTTTCAAAAAGTGTTTCACGTTAAACAATTAGTGACAATTAATTTTATGTAAAATGAACATGATTCATGGAAGTATGTAATATTCAATATTATTGAAGTGTCAAAACAAAAAAGCAATACAATCACATAAACAAATTAAACCACATCACAATCATTACGAATGACTGTGATGTGGTTTTTTAAGGTTTAGATGTGTCGTATAGGAGGTCTATCGTTCAATCGTTGTTTGATAATCTATTAAATATATACCCTCAGGTGTAACTTTGTAATTTTTAACGTTAGAATTCGCAGCGACAATTTGATCGTTATAGGCGATGTAACTATTTGGCACATCTTGACTAGATAATTTGATAATGTCATTAGAAATATTATGGCGTTCATCAACATTAACAGTATGATTCAACTGATTAATTAAATCATCAACTTTATGATTATCATAGTTTCCTTTATTAATGGCACCATCTTTTTTATAGGCTTGGTTAAAGAAATAACCTGTATCACCACGAGGGATTGTACCAAAACTATACATCGTTGCATCCCATGCGGAACGGTCTTTTAAATAACCTTCAATGTCATCGACACTTTTAATATCAATATCAATATTTGCCTTTTTAGCATCTGATTGTAGTACTTGTGCAATTTTAGACAATTCTGGACGACCGTCATAAGTGATTAATTTAATTTTTAATGGATGATTTTTTGTATAACCTTCTTTGGCTAATAAATCCTTGGCTTTATCAATATTTTGCTTAGTCATTTTAGGTTCCTTAATGTAAGGGATTTTATCATTAAATGGACTTGTTGCAGGTTTCGCATAACCTTGATAAATATGGTCTGCAATACCTTGTCTATCAATGACATTGTCTAGTGCCTCGCGAACGGGTTTAGTCATTTTCTTATTTGTATGATTATACATAAGTAAAGAAGTTCTAAAGCCAGACTTTTTCGATACTTTCAAATGCTTATCATTCGTAATATCTTCTACTTTATTAACAGGTACATCGGTAATTAAATCAGCTTTTTTAGATTCTAAATTTCTGACGCGATTATTACCATCTTCTTGATACGTTACAGTAATGTGATCTAATTTAGGTTTACCTTGCCAATAGTCTTTAAATTTTGCTAATGATATTTTTTGTGATTGTTTATAATCTTTTATTTCATATGGTCCAGTACCAACAGGTGCTTGATTCACATCTGATTTAGCATTCGTGTCATAAATAGCCATAAAAGGATTCGCTAATTCTGATACAAGTTCAGGATAAGCTGATTTCGTTTTGATTGTCAGTTTTTGACCTTTAGCAGTCATAGATGATATAGGTAATGAAAATTTAACTAAATCACTTTTCTTCATGCTATTTTCAAGACTTGATTTTACTTTTTCAGCAGTTAGTTTTTGACCATTTTGAAATTTTATATTGTCTTTTAACTCTATATCTAATGTCGTATCATTTGGTTGATGATATGATTTTACTAATACTTTTTCGATTTTACCTTGATCATTTGTTTTGAATAAGGACTCTGCAGCACCAATTTTAACAGGTACATCTGTTTCATAAGGCGCAATGGACTTCGTTTTTAAAGGTAACGAGATATTTAAATCTTTACCAGATGAATGTGTTGAACCACATCCAGATAATACTAAAGTTGCTACTGCGATGATTGTCGCAAGTCTTTTAAACTTCATTTCATAACACTCTCTTTCTAAATACTAATTTAAACCCAGCAAACATTATTTTAGAACTTTGTTTGTTTAAAGTAAAATATTGTTTAAGTTTAGTATTTTTTAAAATACAATTAGTAGTTATAATTATATTTTTTTGAAAGTGGATATCGAAAATGGATTTGACAGTGTACATGGTTAATCATGACATATAATTATTTCTAATTTTTAAGCAGTTGTTTTAGTATCACAGCTTGGTTATGCTCAGTATCTTTGGCGGCATACAACAATAGAACGTGATTATGTTTTTCGACAAGACCTTTTAATTCTGTAAAAGCAGCTTTTTGAACACTATTATCACGCAATTCTTTTTCATACTTTTCTTTAAAAGCACCAAAAAGTTTAGGATCATGATGGAACCACTTTCTTAACTCAGTAGAGGGGGCAACGTCTTTCAACCAATAATCAAGATTCGCAGTACTTTTCGACATACCTCTAGGCCACACTCTATCAACTAACACACGAATAGCATCGGTCCGTTCTTTGTGATCGTAAATTCGTCCTATATCAATGGTCATTTTGTAAACTCCTTTCTTATGAAATTCAATGCGCATTCTTTTATCCTAAAAATGTTTTAAAGTTAAAAAACAGCCACGACAAGTAAAGTCATAGCTGTTTTATATAAGTGTTATTTATTTTTACGTTTAGTTAAATACTTTAAACCAATTGCGAAGACAGTATAGCCAGTAATCGTTTGCATCAACGTTTTAATTAAATTGTTATTTTTAACGACAATATTTGCAGTAACAATACTTGCGAAATATAATGCAAATACTTTAATGTACCGTTGGTTAACTTTCATATCGACACTAAACCGCTTTCCATAATTAGACTGCAACACTTAGTCTAGGAATGAATGTTTCGTAATGGACGCGATCCATATCGTAATTTAAAGACTTAAGTGCTTCAATCATAGATTGTAAAAATTTTGTACCACCACAGATATAAATTTCAGGTTTATTCTCTAAAAATACTTTTAGTTCTTCAGCGCCAATATAGCCTTGTGTATCTTTTAAGTGTGTATATAATTTAGCGTTGTCATGATTGCTTGCAATACTGTTGAAGTTGTCTTTGAAAGGTAAATGTTGTTCATTTTTAGCAACTTGAACCATTTGTGTATCTAAACCTTTAGCGCTAGCAGCCTCGAACATTGCAACTAAAGGTGTAACACCAATGCCAGAGCCTAAGAAGAGTTGTGGTTCAGTCGTATTCTTTAATACAAAACCACCTACAGGCGCAGCTAAATTAATCATATCGCCTTCTTTAATTTCGTCATGTAAAATTGTAGAAACTTCACCTTCATGGTCAATCGTAACATCACGTTTAACACCAAAAGTTAAATGATTTTTATCACCTGATACGATAGAATAGTGACGTTTAGCTCTATATGGAAGTTTATCACTAGAAACATCAACTGTGATATATTGACCTGGTGTAAATTGACTAAAATCATATTCATCAGTTTCAACTGTAAATGATTTAATATCCTCAGATTCTTGTTTAATATTGGTAATTTTGAATGGTTTGAAACCAATCCACATCATTTGGTCGTAAATTTCTTTTTCAATTTGGATGAACACATCCGCAATAACACCATATGCTTTCGCCCAAGCTTGAATGACAGGGTCATTTTCTTCTAATCCTGTCACGTCTTGAATAGCTTTTAATAAATTTTCCCCCACGATTGGATAATGCTCAGCATAAACTTGTAACGCACAGTGTTTATATGCAACAGGCATAATGACGGGTTTGATTACACCTAAGTTGTCGATATTAACTGCTGCAGCCATTACAGCCTGTGCTAATGCTGAAGATTGCATGCCTCTTTTTTGGTTTGTTTGATTAAACATGTTTAAAAGTTCAGGATGTGCTTTAAACATTTTTGGATAAAAGATTGATGTAATTTCAGTACCTTTCTCTTTAAGTAAAGGCACTGTTTGTTTAATAATATCTTTCTCTTGTTCTGTAAGCATGATACTCCTCCTTTAATCTGTGTAATTTGATTATTCTACTAAAAAAATTAATATTCAATTGATTGGTTTTGGAAAATATAAATAAATTGACAAATTTGATAATTGTATGACGTTTTTAATTTTTTTATGTTCAATCAAGAGGTATTGTGTACAATAATTTATTTGAAGTTCAACGATTGAACTCATTTATTTGTGATTTACAAAAGAATCGTTGATGAAAGTACTATTAATAGATGTTAATCGGTATTTGAATGTGATTTAGTCAAAGTAATAAATAAATTTTTATAATGTAAACGGATACAAACAAAAAAGGTGTAAAAATTAAAATAAAATGTGAAATAAATCACAATAAATCGTTGACCAATCGATTTATGCATGTTACATTTTATATGTGAAATAAATCACAAACTTAAAAGTGTAAGACACATGACCTTTTAAGTTATGCGTTGAAAATCAAAGAGATGTTTATTTGCTTTTGTATCATCATTAAGCAGCAATTAACTAAAATGCCATCTATTGTAAGAGGTATTTTAGTGAACTAATCATAAGGGAGTTTTTGTAATGAACAAATTTAAAGGGAACAAAGTTGTATTAATAGGTAATGGTGCAGTAGGTTCAAGCTATGCATTTTCATTAGTAAACCAAAGTATTGTCGATGAATTAGTAATCATTGACTTAGACACTGAAAAAGTTCGAGGAGATGTTATGGACTTAAAACATGCAACACCATATTCTCCTACAACGGTACGTGTAAAAGCTGGTGAGTACAGCGATTGTCATGACGCTGATTTAGTTGTAATTTGTGCTGGTGCTGCACAAAAACCTGGAGAAACACGTTTAGACTTAGTATCTAAAAATTTGAAAATATTCAAATCAATCGTTGGTGAAGTGATGGCATCGAAATTTGATGGTATTTTCTTGGTAGCTACAAATCCAGTTGATATATTAGCGTACGCAACATGGAAATTCTCTGGATTACCTAAAGAACGCGTTATAGGTTCTGGTACAATTTTAGACTCTGCACGCTTTAGATTATTATTAAGTGAAGCATTTGATGTTGCGCCACGTAGCGTTGATGCTCAAATTATTGGTGAACATGGTGATACTGAATTACCAGTATGGTCACACGCTAATATTGCAGGTCAACCTTTAAAAGCATTACTTGAAGAACGCCCAGAAGGCAAAGAACAAATTGAGCAAATTTTTGTTCAAACACGTGATGCAGCATATGACATAATTCAAGCTAAAGGTGCCACTTATTATGGTGTTGCGATGGGATTAGCTAGAATTACTGAAGCGATTTTCAGAAATGAAGATGCCGTATTGACTGTATCAGCATTATTAGAAGGCGAATACGAAGAAGAAGATGTTTATATTGGTGTTCCAGCAGTCATCAATAGAAACGGCATTCGTAATGTCGTTGAAATCCCATTAAACGACGAAGAACGCAGTAAATTTGCGCATTCAGCTAAAACATTAAAAGATATAATGGCTGAAGCCGAAGAACTAAAATAACTTTAATTTAAAAACCATACCATTCCAAAAATTGTAAAACCTTACCCAAAAAATTGTATAAAGGACTATTTGATGCAACCTTATGTGTCAAGTAGTCCTATTTTTAATGCAGTAAAAGCCATTGTTGAAAATTAAAATCAAATCTGGCACTTGAGCTTTAATAATATCATTAAGATGATTGTCGAGAAGAGGTTATTTTCTAGCTTATTATGTAATGCAATATGAAGCTAATATTTTAAAATCAACCTTTAAAATAAAAGCAACGATGTCAATTCTTACACTGAGCATCGTTGCTATTAGTTCTGTTAATATTTTCGGTTAGTCTTAATCCCCGAGCAATTCTTCAATTTCATTTTTAATAACTGTTACATGAGGACCGTAGATGACTTGAACGCCGGTGCCTTGTTGAATGACACCTTTAGCGCCAGTACTTTCTAGTATTTCTTTATTAACATAATCGTTATGTTGGAGTGTGACACGTAATCGTGTAGCACAGCAATCAACGATTTCGATGTTATCTTTTCCACCTAAACCAGCTACAATAGTTTGTGCTCTTTCAGTAGCCTCAACTTGCTGTTGCAATTCTTTATCTTCTCGACCTGGCGTTTTAAAATTAAACTTCGTAATTAAGAAACGGAAGACAATATAGTACAAGAAGAACCACACAATGCCAATAGGTAAGACATATAAATAGTTTGTTTTACTATTCCCTTGTAACACGCCAAAGAGTAAGAAATCGATAAAGCCACCACTGAATGTTTGACCAATTGTAATATTGAAAATATCCGCTAACATAAATGCTAAACCATCAAAAAAGGCATGAATCACATAAAGAATTGGTGCGACAAATAGGAAACTAAATTCCAAAGGTTCAGTAATACCTGTTAAAAATGATGTGAGTGCAGTAGATAGCATTAAACCACCAACCACCTTTTTATTTTCAGGCTTAGCGGTATGATAAATAGCTAGTGCAGCACCGCATAAACCAAACATCATTGTAATAAATCGACCTGACATAAATCTTGAAACACCTGAATAGTATTTAGTCACATCTGGATCACCAAGTTGCGCGAAAAATATATTCTGTGTACCTTGAACTAAATGTCCTTTAACTTCTAACGTGCCACCAAGTGCTGTTTGCCAAAATGGTAAGTAAAAAATATGGTGTAAACCAAGCGGACCTAACAACCTTAAAATAAAACCATATATAAATGTACCAATGGCACCTGTTTTTGTTACAAAGCCACCAACATGATAAATACCTGCTTGAATCGTTGGCCAGATAAAGAACATGAAGACGCCTAAAAAAATTGCAGCAAAGGCAGTGACAATAGGGACAAATCGAGAACCACCAAAAAAGCCTAAATAAGGTGGTAAGGTCACTTTATGATATTTATTATGAAGTAGTGCGGTCATTATACCTGTAATAATCCCGCCGAAAACACCTGTTTCAACAGTTTGTATACCGAGAACCATACCTTGTCCACTTTGTGCGAGTTGATCTTTAGCTAAAGTTCCTGTAATTGTTAATAAGCCATTCATCGTCGCATTCATAATTAAAAATCCAAGTAGTGCAGCTAAACCAGCAGTACCTTTATCACTTCTAGATAAGCCAATTGCGACACCAATTGCAAATATGACGGGTAAATTTTGAAAGACGATACTTCCTGCAGCTGACATTAATGTAAAAATATTTTGTAATAAGGTAATATCTAAGATAGGGTACGCTTTCACGGTGTTAGGATTACTTAATGCACCACCGATACCCAACAATAGACCTGCAGCTGGCAAGATTGCGATAGGTAGCATAAATGATTTGCCGAACTGCTGTGCTTTTTCAAATAAAGATTTCATTAACATCCCTCCTAATTAATCTCAATATAGCTTTTGAGAAATTTAATATCAATGTATATTCTGTGTATGAAAATGTTTTTCATAAAAATTGTTTGAATCATGTAACAATCATATAAATCAGCATTTACATTGTTGTGGAAGTTTATTTTCAAAAGCCTGGAATATTCACATATACAATTTATAAAAGCGTGTTGATGAACCGTAATATAAATTATTTGATAAAGAAACATACAATAGATAACAATATCGCAACGATATAATTACGATTTTGAATATTAGTATGGCAATTTTTCAGGACAATGATACGCAACTAATATAAATAAATTTACATAAGCACTTCGATGACAACTTAAGAAAGGCGGAGATTTAAATGAAGAAAAAAATTATTATGGATTGTGACCCAGGTCATGATGATGCGATAGCACTTATTTTAGCAGGCGCAAGCGATAGTCCATTAGAGATATTAGCGGTAACGACTGTAGCAGGAAACCAAGCAGTTGAAAAGAATACGACCAATGCTTTGAATGTATTAGATATCATGGGACGTCAAGATATAGAAGTAGCCAAAGGTGCAGATAGACCATTAATTAAACCGGCGGCCTTTGCGTCTGAAATACATGGAGAATCTGGTTTGGATGGTCCGAAATTACCGTCGACACCATCACGTCATGCAGTTGCAAAGCCAGCATCAGATGTGATTATTAACAAAGTGATGACGAGTGATACACCTGTAACAATTGTAGCGACAGGACCTCTTACGAATGTGGCAACGGCATTGATTCGTGAGCCAAGAATTGCTGAGCATATTGAATCTATTACTTTGATGGGTGGTGGTACTTTTGGAAATTGGACGCCCACAGCTGAATTTAATATTTGGGTAGATGCTGAAGCAGCGAAGCGTGTTTTTGAAAGTGGGATTACTATAAATGTGTTTGGTCTTGATGTAACACATCAAGTTTTAGCCGACGATCAAGTGATTGAACGCTTTGAAAGTATCAATAATCCTGTTGCACAGTTCGTCGTAGAACTATTGCAATTCTTTAAGAAGACATACAAGACTCACTTTAATATGGACGGTGGTCCAATACATGATGCTTGTACAATCTTGTATTTGTTACAACCAGAATTGTTTACAATGGAACTCGTTAATATCGACATTGAACATCAAAGTCCACTAACTTACGGCACTATGGCTGTCGATTTAAATCATGTTACAGGTAAGCCTGCCAATGCTTATTTTGCTACGGCGGTTGATGTTGAAGAAGTGTGGAACTTGATGGATCATAAGTTACGAATATACGGATGATCATATTTAATTAAATAGATAGATACAGTTAACCCTAAGGTGCACAGTAAAAGTGCCCTTAGGGTTTTTGTAGTTGATTTCAATGGTCATGACAATTTAGCAAAGATTGGGATGTGTATGTTAAAAATGTACTCAAAAAATACAAAATACAAAAATATATGCGAAAAATTCAATTGCTTTATTTTAAAAGATTAAAATCTAAAAAAATATAGATATAATTGGAATGTTATTGAAACATCACAATGATGTACATGCTCATTTTGAAAATATGTGTTCAATGTGTGTACATCGATGTGATGATTGATGATAAATTGAGCACAGATGCTCAAAGGAGGATCGGACATGAACGGGGATAATCAGCAAATACTCAGAGAAATTGTATTGAATCCTGCTATTCATGGTAAAGAACTTGAATCGATATTTGGCTTGTCCCGTAGACAACTAGGTTATCGCATTCAAAAAATCAATTTGTGGCTTGAACAAGAGGGGTATCCAAAACTCGAGAGAACAAGTCAAGGAAATATTATTGTAAGTTCTGAAATCATGACGTTATTCAAGCGAGATGTATCAGAGCAGCAAATGTTAAACGGTAACAATGTCATATTTAGCATAGAAACACGTCGTTATTATTTAATGCTCATGCTTTTTAGTAAGGAAAACGCAATGTCTCTAAACCATTTTTCAATTGATTTACAAGTCAGTAAAAATACTGTCATTCACGATATAAATCATGTGAAAGAGCAATTGGAAAATCATGGTTTGTCACTTAAGTATTCTCGAAAACATGGTTATGAAATTGTTGGTGATGAATTTGAAGTTCGTCGCTTCTTCATTAAATTGATTGATCAAAGGTTGAATCATGATATTACTAAAAGTGAAGTTTTAAAGGCACTCAACTTAACATTCGAAGATATCGCATATCAAAAAGACAAAATCAAACAGGTAGAACAGTTTTTGAAGAGTCGCTTTATAGACAAATCACTTAGTTCATTACCTTACGTCCTTTGTGTGATTCGTAGACGAATTCAAAGTGGTCATGTGATTAATCCATTAAATATTAATTATCAGTATTTGAGGGATACGAAAGAATATCAAGCAACGGAAATCATGACGCAACATGAACCAGATTTGCCAGAAGCGGAAAAGCTATATTTGACATTACACTTACTTTCAACAAGTGTTCAATGGACCGATTTGCAGGAATCAGATAATATATCAAATTTAACGACGGCCATCGCTCAAATGATTCACCATTTCGAGCAAATAACGTTTATTAATATCGAAGATAAGGAGAAATTATCACAGCAACTCTTGTTACATTTAACACCTGCTTTTTATCGGATTAAATATAACTTAACGGATCGTGATGAATTGATAGATCCTTTGCAAGGAAATTATAAAACGTTGTTTCATATGGTGAAACAATCATGTCAATCATTAACTGAATATTTCGGAAAATCTTTGCCTGACAATGAAATTGCGTATTTAACAATGTTGTTCGGAGGTAGCTTGAGACGCCAAGATGAAAATTTTGATGGAAAGATTAAGGCAATTATTGTATGTACTCAAGGTACATCAGTATCTCAAATGATGTTATACGAGTTGAGAAACTTATTTCCTGAAATCATTTTTTTAGATGCGATTTCACTTAGAACATTTGAAAATTATGCTCTGGATTACGACATCGTCTTTTCACCAATGTTCATATTAACGCATAAAAAATTGTTTATCACAAAAGTAGCATTATCTGAAAATGAGCAACGAAAGTTACGCAAAGAAGTGATGAAATACATTAATAAGGAATCGGAAGATATTGAGAAAGAAATTAATAAGCTAATGGCGTTGATTGAACGAACTACGACAGTTAATGACATTACAGAACTACGTGATGGTTTAGAAGATTTTGTTGCGAATTACAATTCTATTTCAACAATTAATGGTTCTATTGTTACCCAAAGTAAGACGTTAGATTTAGTAGATTTAATACCAGCAAGACATATAGTGCGAGCTCACCGAGTTTACAATATCGATGAAGCAATTACAAAAGCGAGTGACATTTTGGTCAGAAATCATCTTATTGATGAGCAGTATATTCATGAGATGCAACAAGCATTCGATGATTCCTATATGGTCATCATGCAAAATATCGCTATCCCACACGCTTATTCTGAACATCATGTTCATAAAACCGCGATGAGCATGCTCGTATTACAAGAACCATTATACATGTCAGATGGCACAGCGATTCATATCATTGTACCGATTGCTGCTGTTGATAAAGTAACGCATTTAAGAGCATTACTGCAATTAAGAGATTTAGCACAAAATCAAGATGCAATTAATCAAATTATACGAAGTCGTAAAAATTATGATGTGAATCAGATTTTAAATACATTTTCAAATAAGGAAACGAGGGGAAATGGATGGGACACAGATTAATCCATGAAGAAAATATAATACTCAATTTGTCGGCAACTGATAAAGAATCAGTATTATCACAAATGTCAGATGTGTTGTGTCAAAACGGGTTTGTTAAATCAACGTTTAAAGATGCAGTCATTGAAAGAGAGAAAGAATTTGCGACGGGATTACCGACACATCTTTGTTCTGTAGCCATACCACACACAGATGTCGAACACATTAATAATCGGACGATAGGTGTAGCTATTTTAGAAAAAGAAGTGCCGTTTGTTGAAATGGGGACACTTGATCAACAGACGGATGTGAAAATTGTCTTCATGTTAGCTATGGATAAAGTAGATGATCAACTTAAGCTATTACAACAGTTGATGCAAATTTTTCAAAGTGAAGAAAAACTAGAACAGATTCTAAGAACGAAAGACCGAGCAGCTTTAGCAACAATTATCAATGGATATTTAGAATATAACTAAAATTAAACTGGAGGAATTGAAAATGAAACAAGTATTAGTAGCATGTGGTGCAGGTATTGCAACATCAACGGTAGTAAATAACGCAATTGAGGAAATGGCAAAGGAACACAATATTAAAGTAGATATTAAACAAATCAAGATTACGGAAGTAGGACCTTATGAAGATACAGCGGATTTATTAGTTACAACAGCTATGACGAAGAAAGAATATAAATTCCCAGTCATTAATGCACGTAATTTTTTAACTGGTATCGGCATTGAAGAAACAAAACAACAAATCTTAACAGAGTTACAAAAATAGCACGAATTGATTTGTGATTATGGTCAATGACATTTATTTATATGCAATTTGCATATAAATAACCAACACAATTCAAATGTAGCGTAAGTATGCAGATATAACAGGGAGGGTTTAAATATGAGTTACTTCACTGATTTTGTAAGGGGATTTTTAGATTTAGGTGCAACTGTTATTTTACCGGTTGTCATATTCTTACTTGGACTATTTTTTAGACAAAAAATTGGGGCAGCATTCAGGTCTGGTTTAACTATAGGTGTGGCTTTTGTAGGGATTTTCTTAGTCATCGATTTATTAGTGAAAAACTTGGGGCCGGCTGCACAAGCAATGGTTAAAAATTTAGGTGTCAGTCTGAATGTAATTGATGTAGGTTGGCCGGCAACATCATCTATTGCATGGGCATCATCAGTAGCAGCATTTATCATTCCACTCGGTATTATAGTCAACGTTGTATTGCTAGTAACTAAAATGACTAAAACGATGAATGTTGATATTTGGAATTTTTGGCATTACACGTTTACAGCAGCAATGGTATATGCCGTATCAGGCAGTATTTGGCAAGCGTTATTAGCAGCAGTTATTTTCCAAGTTATCTGCTTAAAAGTAGCAGATTGGACTGCACCAATGATGAGTGAATTCTTTGATTTACCAGGTGTATCAATTGCTACAGGAAGTACAATCTCTTATGCACCAGGTATCTACTTAGTTAAATTATTACAAAAAGTACCTGGTTTGAATAAATTAGATGCAGATCCAGAAACGATTCAAAAGCGTTTTGGTGCATTTGGAGAATCAATTTTCGTTGGTTTGATTTTAGGATTGGGAATTGGTTTGTTAGCAGGTTATAAACCTGGAGATGTTATTAATTTAGGTATGTCAATGGCAGCAGTTATGGTGTTAATGCCTAGAATGGTGAAAATCTTAATGGAAGGTTTAATGCCTGTGTCAGAATCCGCAAGAACGTGGTTAAATAAACGCTTTGGTGAACGTGAAATTTATATTGGCTTGGATGCAGCAGTAGCTT
This sequence comes from Staphylococcus argenteus, assembly GCF_000236925.1. Classification (NCBI taxonomy): domain Bacteria; kingdom Bacillati; phylum Bacillota; class Bacilli; order Caryophanales; family Staphylococcaceae; genus Staphylococcus; species Staphylococcus argenteus. The sequence continues at coordinate 264,277 of NC_016941.1, forward strand.
TAGGTCATCCAGCAGTTATTTCAACAGCTTTAATTTTAGTACCAATTACAGTATTACTAGCAGTCGTTTTACCAGGTAATCAAGTACTACCATTTGGTGACTTAGCAACGATTCCATTTGTTGTAGCATTTATCGTTGGTGCAGCAAGAGGTAATATTATCCATTCTGTTATCGTAGGTACGATTATGATCGCTATCTCATTATATATTGCGACAGACGTTGCACCTATTTTCACAGATATGGCGAAAGGTACCAATGTACAAATGCCTAAAGGTTCATCTGAAATTTCAAGTATAGACCAAGGCGGTAACATTGTTAACTATCTTATTTTTAAACTGTTTAGCTTATTTAATTAAAAATCGAGGTGTTTGTGGTGAAAGCTTTAGTAAAAACAAAAGAAGGACATGGCAACTTAGAACTTCTTGATAAAGAAGTGGCAACACCGCTAGATGATAAAGTGAAGATTAAAGTACATTATGCAGGAATTTGCGGTACAGATATTCATACGTTTGAAGGACATTATAAAGTTAATTTTCCAGTAACATTAGGACATGAATTTTCTGGTGAAATTATTGAAGTTGGCGAAGATGTTAAAGATTTTAAAGTTGGTGACCGTGTGACATCTGAGACAACGTTTTACGTTTGTAATGAATGTGACTATTGTAAATCAAAAGATTATAACTTATGTAATCATCGAAAAGGTATTGGGACACAAGTTGATGGTGCATTTACAAACTATGTGATTGCACGTGAAGAAAGTTTGCATCATATACCGGATGCAGTATCGTACCAATCTGCGGCTATGACCGAACCTTTAGCATGTGCCCATCATGGCGTTTCAAAGATACAAGTAAATTCGGGTGATGTTGCAGTGGTAATGGGACCTGGCCCAATCGGATTACTTGTAGCACAAGTATTGAAAAGTAAAGGTGCAGTTGTAGTGGTAACGGGTCTAGATAACGACAAGGTAAGGTTAGATAAAGCTGAACAATTACAAATGGATTATGTTGTTAATTTACAACAAACAGATTTAAAGACATATATCGATAACTTGACAGATGGTTATGGTGCAGATGTAGTTGTTGAATGTTCAGGTGCAGTACCAGCAGCACGTCAAGGTTTAGATATTTTGCGCAAAAAAGGATCATATAGCCAGATTGGTATTTTTAAAGATGCTGAAATCCCATTCGATATGGAAAAAGTAATCCAAAAAGAATTAACAGTTGTCGGTAGCAGAAGTCAAAAGCCTGCTGATTGGGAACCTTCATTACAACTGATGGCAGATGGGTTAGTTGACACTGAAGCATTAGTGACAAATGTATATGACATTTCACAGTGGGATGACGCTTATCATCATTTAAAATCAGGTGAAGGTATTAAAGCACTACTAAAGCCACTCGATTTCGATAACAAATAAGGAGTGAATTAATATGGTTGAAACAATGTTAACATTTATGCTTGGACCATTGAGACAAATTACTGATTTCTATATGGAACATTTGCTTGTAAGTAATTCCATCGTCATTGCAGGTTATTTTGCAACAGGAATTATTAAAAAGAAAAAAGTTGTGAATTAAATCAAATTTGAGGTGATTTACAAGTGAAAGCTTTGAAATTATATGGTGTGGAAGATTTAAGATATGAGGATTGTGCCAAGCCAGATATTGAGAAATCGAATGATGTCGTTGTTAAAGTCAGAGCAACTGGTATATGTGGTTCAGACACATCACGTTATAAAAAGATGGGACCGTATATTAAAGGTATGCCATTTGGTCATGAATTTTCAGGTGTTGTTGAAGCAATTGGTAGTAATGTTACACATGTAAAAGTTGGTGATAAAGTAACAGGGTGTCCAGCAATACCATGTTATGAATGTGATTATTGTTTGAAAGGTGAATTTTCACGATGTGAACAGCTATATGTCATTGGATCTTATGAACCCGGGTCATTTGCTGAGTATGTGAAATTACCTGCACAAAATATTATAAAGGTACCTGAAAATGTTGATTTTATTGAAGCGGCAATGATTGAACCTTCAGCAGTTGTAGCGCATGGATTTTATAAGACAAATATAAAACCAGGGATGACAGTTGCAGTGATGGGGTGTGGCAGCATAGGATTGTTAGCAATTCAATGGGCACGCATTTTTGGTGCTACACATATCATTGCGATAGATATAGATGCACATAAATTAGATATTGCGAAATCATTAGGTGCACATCAAACAATTAATTCGAGAGATGTAGATCTTGAGGCATTTATTGAAAATAATTATGCAAACCAAATCGATTTAGCGATAGAATCTTCGGGTGCAAAAGTAACAATTGGTCAAATACTGACGTTGCCAAAAAAAGGTGGCGAAGTAGTACTATTAGGCATTCCTTATGATGATATTGATATAGAAAGAGTGTATTTTGAAAAAATTCTACGTAACGAATTAACGGTATATGGTTCGTGGAACGCTTTATCTAGCCATTTTCCAGGACGAGAATGGACAGCAACATTAAGTTATATGGCAACGAAAGATATAAATGTTAAGCCAATAATTTCACATTATTTACCTTTAGAAAAAGGACCAGACACGTTTGATAAGTTAGTAAATAAAAAAGAAACGTTTGATAAAGTGATGTTTACTATATATTGAAAAGAATAACTTGATGGATATCTATTTTGTAAGAATTACAGATACGGTATTCAAAGTTCATTTTTTGATTAAGTGTTCATTTAAAGTAGCCGATTTACTCGTATAACATATACTTGTGAATCGGTTCATTCTATGTAAAAGAAGCTTTTGAATATGGCGGTTTTCATATTTTAAATACTGAAAATCGGGTATTGCCGTATAATAAGATAAATTTATTATAATATATGTTAAAATGAAGGCAGTAATAATGATTTTAAAAATAAATACGCATGAGCTTTATAAGCAATGTAATATCGTCGGTGTTAATAATTAACTGCACGACATAACAACTTAGAATTGTCAGTTACAAAAATATTATTTTTATCAAAAATTATCACACTATTGTGACAACTATTCCCAGTGCGTTTGATTCACACTCGATAAATCATGTACTGAATTAAATCAAGAATAGATAGTGGGTAACATTTGATGAAAAATGATGTAATGACAGAATGGAGGACAACATGATTTATGCAGGTATTTTAGCAGGAGGCATTGGTTCAAGAATGGGAAATGTCCCATTGCCAAAACAATTTTTGGATATCGATAACAAACCGATTTTAATCCATACAATTGAGAAATTTATTTTAGTAAATGACTTTAAAGAGATAATTATTGCGACGCCAGCACAATGGATTTCACATACACAAGATATTTTAAAGAAGCATAATATTAATGATGAACGCGTCAAAGTCGTTGCGGGTGGTACAGATCGTAATGAAACAATCATGAATATCATTGAGCACATACGTAATAATTATAGTATTACTGATGACGATGTGATTGTGACACATGATGCTGTAAGGCCATTTTTAACACAACGCATTATTAAAGAAAATATTCAAGTGGCTGTGGAACATGGTGCAGTGGATACAGTGATTGAAGCTATCGACACAATTGTGATGTCTAAAGATAAAGAACATATTCACAGCATTCCAGTGCGCAATGAAATGTATCAAGGTCAGACACCACAATCTTTTAATATTAAATTGTTACAGGAAAGTTATGATGCCTTAAGTAATGCTCAAAAAGAAATACTTTCAGACGCATGTAAAATCATTGTTGAATCAGGTCATCCAGTTAAATTAGTACGTGGTGAATTATACAATATTAAAGTGACAACACCTTATGATTTGAAAGTAGCAAACGCCATTATTCAAGGTGATATTGCCTATGATTAATCAAGTATATCAACTCGTCGCACCGAGACAATTTGATGTCACTTATAATAATGTTGATATCTATGGCAACCACGTCATTGTACGTCCGCTGTACTTGTCAATCTGTGCAGCAGATCAAAGATATTACACAGGTCGTAGAGATGAAAATGTATTGCGCCAAAAATTGCCAATGTCATTAATTCATGAAGCAGTTGGTGAAGTCGTATTTGATAGTAAAGGATCATTTGAAAAAGGTACGAAAGTAGTTATGGTACCCAATACACCTACAGAACAACATAATGTCATAGCTGAAAACTATTTAGCCTCTAGCTATTTTAGATCAAGTGGTTATGATGGTTTTATGCAAGATTATGTAGTCATGGCGCATGATCGAGTGGTTCCATTACCTGATGATATTGATTTAAGTACGATTTCGTACTCAGAATTAGTTTCAGTAAGTTATCATGCCATTCAACGATTTGAGCGTAAATCTATTCCATTGAAAAATAGTTTTGGTATATGGGGCGATGGCAACTTAGGTTATATTACAGCTATTTTGCTTCGTAAGTTATACCCAGAAGCTAAAATTTATGTATTTGGTAAGACGGACTACAAATTAAGCCATTTTTCGTTTGTAGATGAAGTTTATACAGTAAATCAAATACCACACGATTTAATGATTGACCATGCATTTGAATGTGTTGGGGGCAAAGGTAGCCAAGTTGCACTTCAACAAATCGTCGATCACATTTCACCAGAAGGCAGTATTGCTTTATTAGGTGTGAGTGAATTACCTGTAGAAGTAAATACGCGTTTAGTGCTTGAAAAAGGATTAACGCTAATTGGTAGTAGTCGAAGCGGTTCTAAAGATTTCGAGCAAGTAGTTGATTTATATCGTAAATATCCAGATATTGTTGAAAAATTAGCGCTGTTAAAAGGACATGAAATCGATGTACGTACGATGCAAGATATCGTTCAAGCATTTGAAATGGATTTATCGACATCTTGGGGAAAAACAGTGTTGAAATGGACGATTTAAGAAACCTATGGGGGAATGACAATGACAAAAATAAAACAAGCAATACATATTGATAAAATATACTGGGAACGTGTGCAGCTATATATTGAAGGACATAGTGAAGGTATAGATTTTAAAGCTGGACAATTTGTACTAAGAAATTTAACTGAGACGAAGACATTAGAAGCGAATGAAACAGTTATAGATGGAAATGCATTTAAATGTAGATTTAATGTTGCAATTTTAGACGATGGCTACTATTTGCCTATGGATAAATATTTATTTATCTACCATGAACAATTAGATTACATTGGACAACTAAATCCAAATATTATTGATCAAGCTTATGCATCTTTAAATGAGGAACAGATTGAAGAATATGATGAGCTGACGACGCAAAATGGGAAAATCAATTATTTATTAGCTAATGAAGCCAAAGTATTTCGCAAAGGTGGCGTATCACAACATACGGTTTACACAATTACTCCAGAAATAGCGAGTGATGTAAATGAATTTGTATTTGATATTCAGATTGCTTTTCCACAAGAAAAATCAGGGATGATAGCGACAGGTGCACATTGGATTCATAAACAAGGACATAAAGCATCTTTTGAAAGTCGTAGCTTTTTATTCAAAGCTATTTTCAATATTACAAAATTACTTCATATTAAAAGAAGTAAGACGATATTATTCACATCAGATTCTAGACCGAATTTGTCTGGGAACTTTAAATATGTATATGATGAATTGCTACGCCAAAAAGTAGACTATGATTATGATATACAGACCGTATTTAAGGCGAACATTACAGATAGACGTAAATGGAGAGACAAATTTAGATTACCTTATTTACTTGGTAAAGCAGACTACATCTTTGTTGATGATTTCCATCCGTTGATTTATACCGTGCGTTTTAGACCATCACAAGAAATTATTCAAGTTTGGCATGCCGTTGGTGCTTTTAAAACGGTAGGATTCAGTCGTACGGGTAAAAAAGGTGGGCCATTTATCGATTCATTAAATCATCGTAGCTACACAAAAGCATATGTATCTTCAGAAACGGACATTCCATTTTATGCTGAAGCATTCGGTATTAAAGAAGAAAATGTGGTGCCGACAGGTGTACCACGTACAGACGTATTGTTTGATGAAGCGTATGCGAAACAAATTAGGCAAGAAATGGAAGAAGAATTGCCTATTATTAAAGGTAAGAAAGTTATTCTTTTCGCACCAACATTTAGAGGTAGTGGTCATGGTACAGCACACTATCCATTTTTCAAAATAGATTTTGAACGATTAGCAAGATACTGTGAGAAAAATAATGCAATCGTATTATTTAAAATGCATCCATTTGTTAAAAATAGGTTGAATATTTCACGAGCACATCGTGAATACTTTGTAGATGTCTCAGATTATCGAGAAGTTAACGATATACTCTTTGTCACAGATTTATTAATTAGTGACTATTCATCTTTAATATACGAATATGCAGTATTTAAAAAGCCAATGATTTTCTATGCGTTTGATTTAGAAGATTATATTACGACGCGTGACTTCTATGAACCATATGAATCGTTTGTTCCAGGTAAAATTGTGCAATCATTTGATGAATTGATGGATGCTTTAAATAATGAAGATTATGAAGCTGAAAAGGTTGTACCATTCTTGGATAAACATTTTAAATATCAAGATGGTCGCTCAAGTGAACGTTTAGTCAAAGACTTATTCAGACGCTAATGAAAATATGGCAAGTTATAAATAAGATAAAGTACATGTGAAAGTAAAGTAAATGATATTTACTTAAAGAAAGTAGCATATATCAATCGTTGGGCTGAGGCGAATGTAATAATGCAACAATAAGTAATATCGTTCGAAAATGTCACAAATACTTTCGGATGTATTAAAGGAAAACTTGTCGATATAACATTTAAAGTAAAAAAATTAAATCGTTATCTAGTTCATTTTTGTATAGACATATACTTTATGAATGGATAACGATTTTTTGTTATGTTAAAGTGAAACATTAATCATGTATTTCGTATAATTTATAGCGACGAGTGTAATGGTTAAAGGAATCTTATAATGAAATGCTATAATAAGCATGATTGCAACAGGTTTTCATATACGTATTAATATTATTAACAAAGACACGTCGGAGGTACGACATGATTAAAACTACAATTAAAAAAATGATTGAACGTTGTATACATACGAGTTTTAAATTACTATCAAAATTGCCAAATAAAAATCTAATTTATTTTGAAAGCTTTCATGGTAAACAATATAGTGATAATCCTAAAGCGCTATATGAATATTTAGTTGAACATAGTGACGCGCAATTAGTTTGGGGTGTCAAAAAAGGATATGAAAGCATATTCAATCAACACAATATACCCTATGTTACAAAGTTTTCGATGAAATGGTTTTTGACGATGCCAAGAGCGAAAGCGTGGATGATTAATACACGCACACCAGATTGGTTATATAAAGGATCTCAAACAACGTATTTACAGACTTGGCACGGTACACCACTGAAGAAGATTGGTTTGGATATTAGTAATGTTAAAATGCTAGGTACAACAACAACGGCATACCAAGATGGATTTAAAAAGGAAAGTCAACGTTGGGACTACTTAGTATCACCTAATCCGTATTCAACGGATATATTTCAACATGCATTTCGTGTTAACAGAGATAAAATATTGGAAACAGGTTATCCACGTAATGATAAATTAACACATAAACAAAATGATACTGAATATATTAATCGTATTAAGACGCGATTAAATATACCTTTAGATAAAAAAATAATTATGTATGCGCCAACTTGGCGTGATGATGAAGCCATTCGAGAAGGTTCATATCACTTTAATGTTAACTTTGATATCGAAGCTTTACGTCAAGCGCTGGATGACAATTATGTCATTTTATTACGTATGCATTATTTAGTTGTGACACGTATAGATGAGCATGATGATTTCGTAAAAGATGTCTCGGATTATGAAGATATTACTGATTTGTATTTGATTAGTGATGCGCTAATTACGGACTATTCATCTGTTATGTTTGACTATGGTGTTTTAAAACGTCCACAAATTTTCTATGCTTATGATTTAGAAAAATATGGTGATGAACTTAGAGGATTTTATATGGATTATAAGAAAGAGTTGCCTGGTCCAATTGTTGAAAATCAAGCAGCACTTATTGAGACATTAAAACATATAGATATAACGGCAAATGATTATGTTGCAGCAAGAACAGCTTTTTATCAAAAATATTGTTCATTAGAAGATGGACATGCATCGCAGCGAATTTGCCAAACACTTTTTAAGTGATTCCGTAAAAAACAATAAAACATTATAAATTAATTGGTTTAATGATATAAATAATAAACGAAATGTTTGCTTGTGTGTTATTATTTGTGTATAAAAACGTCTGATATGTTGTAATATAGACTTAAACAAAATATGCTAAAATATAAGCAAAATGTGTGTAATTTTATATTTTACATTGACGTTTAGAATTTTGATTTTAAAAACGAGTTATCACAAAAAATATGCAATGAATTTTAAATAATTAAATATAGATATAGTTGAATGGAGGAAGTATTTTATGAAATACGCTGGTATTCTAGCTGGAGGTATAGGTTCAAGAATGGGTAATGTACCCTTACCTAAACAATTTTTAGATTTAGATAACAAACCTATTTTAATCCATACTTTAGAAAAATTTATTTTAATTAATGACTTTGAAAAAATTATTATTGCGACACCACAACAATGGATGACGCATACAAAAGATACACTTAGAAAATTCAAAATTTCTGATGAGAGAATTGAAGTGATTCAAGGTGGTAGCGATCGTAACGATACAATTATGAATATCGTTAAGCACATTGAATCTACAAACGGTGTAAATGAAGATGACGTTATTGTAACGCACGACGCAGTAAGACCATTTTTAACGCATCGTATCATTAAAGAAAATATTCAAGCTGCATTAGAGTATGGCGCGGTAGATACAGTTATTGATGCTATCGATACAATTGTTACATCTAAAGATAATCAAACAATTGATGCCATTCCAGTGCGTAACGAAATGTATCAAGGTCAAACACCACAATCATTCAATATTAATTTATTAAAAGAAAGCTATGCGCAGTTAAGTGATGAACAAAAGAGTATCTTATCTGATGCATGTAAAATTATCGTCGAAACAAATAAACCGGTACGTCTTGTAAAAGGTGAATTATATAACATTAAAGTAACAACACCGTATGATTTAAAAGTAGCTAACGCTATTATTCGAGGTGGTATTGCCGATGATTAATCAAGTATATCAATTAGTTGCACCTAGACAATTTGAAGTTACGTATAACAACGTAGATATTTACAGTGATTATGTCATTGTACGTCCTTTATATATGTCAATTTGTGCTGCCGATCAAAGATACTACACTGGTAGCCGTGATGAAAATGTCTTATCTCAAAAACTACCAATGTCTTTAATTCATGAAGGTGTAGGCGAAGTAGTATTTGATAGTAAAGGTATATTCAATAAGGGCACGAAAGTTGTTATGGTACCTAATACGCCAACAGAAACAGACGATGTCATTGCTGAAAACTATTTAAAATCTAGTTATTTCAGATCAAGTGGTCATGATGGCTTCATGCAAGATTTCGTGTTGCTAAATCATGATAGAGCTGTACCACTACCCGACGATATTGATTTAAGTATCATTTCATACACAGAACTTGTGACAGTTAGCCTACATGCCATTCGTCGATTTGAAAAGAAATCAATTTCCAACAAAAATACATTTGGTATTTGGGGAGACGGAAACTTAGGCTATATCACAGCTATTTTACTGCGTAAATTATATCCAGAGTCTAAAATTTATGTCTTTGGTAAAACAGATTATAAATTGAGCCATTTCTCATTTGTTGATGATGTCTTCTATATTAATAAAATACCTGAAGGCTTAACATTTGATCATGCATTTGAATGCGTTGGTGGACGTGGTAGTCAATCGGCAATTAATCAGATGATTGATTACATTTCACCTGAAGGCAGCATTGCTTTATTAGGCGTAAGTGAGTTCCCAGTTGAAGTTAATACACGTCTTGTGTTAGAAAAAGGTTTGACATTGATTGGTAGCAGCCGAAGCGGATCAAAAGATTTCCAAGATGTTGTAGACTTATACATTAAATACCCAGATATCGTAGATAAATTAGCACTGTTAAAAGGGCAAGAATTTGAGATTGCGACAATTAATGATTTAACAGAAGCTTTTGAAGCAGACTTATCTACATCTTGGGGTAAAACAGTACTTAAATGGATTATGTAAATAGAAAAGGATGAATTAACGTTGGTTAAAAGTAAGATATATATAGATAAAATCTATTGGGAACGTGTTCAATTATTCGTTGAAGGACATAGTGAAAACCTAGATTTAAAAGATAGCAATTTTGTATTAAGAAATTTAACTGAGACACGCACAATGAAGGCAAATGATATCAAAGTTGATGGTAATCAATTCGTTTGTCGTTTCAATGTAGCTATCTTAGACAATGGTTATTACTTACCTGAAGATAAGTATTTATTAGTTAATGAGCAAGAACTTGATTATATAGCACAGTTAAATCCAGATGTGATTAACGATGCATATCAAAATTTAAAGCCAGAACAAGAAGAACAATACAACGAATTAGAAACACAAAATGGTAAAATCAACTTCTTATTGCAGACTTATCTAAAAGAATTTAGAAAAGGCGGCGTATCAAAGAAAACGGTTTATACTGTTAAACCTGAGATTTCTAGCGATGTTAATGAATTTGTCCTTGATGTTGTTGTATCAACACCGGAAGTAAAAAGTATGTTTATCGTTCGTAAATATAAAGAATTACGTAAGTATTTCCGTAAACAATCGTTTAATACAAGACAATTTATTTTTAAGGCGATATTTAATACTACTAAATTTTTCCACTTGAAAAAGGGCAATACAGTATTATTCACATCAGACTCTAGACCAACAATGTCTGGGAATTTTGAATACATCTATAATGAAATGTTACGTCAAAACCTAGATGAAAAGTATGATATTCACACTGTGTTCAAAGCAAATATTACAGATAGACGTGGTATTATCGACAAATTTAGATTGCCATATTTGCTTGGTAAAGCAGATTACATTTTTGTTGATGACTTCCATCCGTTGATTTATACAGTGCGTTTCAGACGTTCTCAAGAGGTTATTCAAGTATGGCATGCAGTTGGCGCCTTTAAAACAGTCGGCTTTAGCCGTACTGGTAAAAAAGGCGGACCATTCATAGATTCTTTAAATCATCGTAGCTATACAAAAGCTTATGTATCATCAGAAACCGATATTCCATTTTACGCTGAAGCATTTGGTATAAAAGAGAAAAATGTAGTGCCTACTGGTGTACCTCGTACAGACGTTTTATTTGATAAAGCGTATGCGAAACAAATTAGACAAGAGATGGAAGATGAATTACCAATTATTAAAGATAAGAAAGTCATTCTTTTCGCACCAACATTCAGAGGTAGTGGCCATGGTACAGCACATTATCCATTTTTCAAAATAGATTTTGAACGTTTAGCAAGATACTGTGAGAAAAATAATGCGGTTGTATTATTTAAAATGCATCCGTTTGTAAAAAATAGACTTAATATTGCTGACAAGCATAAACAATATTTTGTTGATGTTTCTGACTTTAGAGAAGTTAACGATATACTGTTTATAACAGATTTATTAATTAGTGACTATTCATCTTTAATATACGAATATGCAGTATTTAAAAAGCCAATGATTTTCTATGCGTTTGATTTAGAAGATTACATTACAACGCGTGATTTCTATGAACCATATGAATCATTTGTTCCAGGAAAAATTGTGCAATCATTTGATGAATTGATGGATGCCCTGGATAATGAAGATTATGAAGGAGAAAAAGTTATTCCGTTCTTAGATAAACATTTTAAATATCAAGATGGCCGATCAAGTGAACGTTTAGTTAGAAATTTATTTGGTAGCTAAGTTTATATAGCGGTCACAGTGGGAGAGGTATAATGGTAAAATTTTCAGTAATAGTTCCAACATACAATTCAGAAAAATATATAACAGAATTGCTAAATAGCCTTGCGAAACAAGATTTTCCGAAAACTGATTTTGAAGTGATTGTCGTTGATGACTGTTCAACAGATCAAACGTTACAAATAGTTGAAAAGTATCGTAATAAATTAAATATGAAAGTAAGTCAACTCGAAACAAATTCAGGCGGTCCAGGTAAACCGAGAAATGTGGCGTTAAGACAAGCAGAAGGTGAATTTGTATTATTTGTGGATTCTGATGACTACATTAGCAAAGAGACATTGAAAGATGCATCAGCATTTATTGATGAACATCACTCCGATGTATTATTGATTAAAATGAAAGGTGTTAATGGTCGTGGTGTACCACAATCGATGTTTAAAGAAACAGCACCGGAAGTCACTTTGTTAAATTCAAGAATTATCTATACTTTGAGCCCAACTAAAATCTATAGAACAGCTTTACTAAAAGATAATGACATTTATTTTCCAGAAGAATTAAAGAGTGCAGAAGATCAACTTTTTACTATGAAAGCATATTTAAATGCAAATCGAATTAGTGTGCTAAGTGATAAAGCGTATTACTATGCTACTAAACGTGAAGGGGAACATATGAGTAGTGCATATGTTTCACCAGAAGACTTTTATGAAGTAATGAGATTGATTACATTAGAAATTCTAAAAGCTGATTTAGAAGAATCCCATAAAGATCAAATCTTAGCAGAATTTTTAAATCGTCATTTTAGTTTTTCACGTACGAATGGTTTTTCACTTAAAGTTAAGTTGGAAGACCAACCACAATGGATTAATGCGTTAGGAGACTTTATACAAGCAGTGCCAGAACGCGTAGATGCATTAGTGTTAAGCAAATTGCGCCCATTATTACACTATGCTAGAACCAAAGATATCGATAATTATAGAACTGTAGAAGAAAGTTATCGCCAAGGTCAGTATTATCACTTTGATATAGTAGATGGCAAATTAAATATTCAATTCAATGAAGGTGAGCCAAGCTTTGAAGGTATTGATATTGCTAAACCGAAAGTGAAAATGACAGCATTTAAATTTGATAACCATAAAATTGTTACAGAACTAACATTAAATGAATTTATGATTGGCGAAGGGCATTATGATGTCAGACTTAAGTTACATTCACGAAACAAGAAACATACAATGTATGTACCTTTAAGTGTTAATGCGAATAAACAATATCGTTTTAACATTATGTTAGAAGATATTAAAACGTATTTACCAAAGGAAAAAATTTGGGATGTTTTCTTAGAAGTCCAAATAGGCACTGAAGTATTTGAGGTTCGTGTTGGAAATCAACGTAATAAATATGCATATCCTGCTGAAACAAGTGCGTTAATTCATTTAAACAATGATTTCTATAGATTAACACCTTATTTCACTAAAGACTTTAATAACATTTCACTATACTTTACTGCTATTACGTTAGCGGATTCAATATCAATGAAGTTAAAAGGTAAAAACAAAATTATCTTAACCGGTATTGATAGAGGTTATGTATTTGAAGAAGGTATGGCAAGTGTTATCTTAAAAGACCAAATGATTATGGGTATGTTAAGCCAAACGTCAGACAATGAAGTGGAAATCCTACTCAGCGAAGATATTAAAAAGCGCGACTTCAAAAATATCATAAAATTCAACACAGCACATGTAACATATCAAATAAACAAATAACAAAGGCCCCTCAAATCATTGTAGACACAAACCATGATACACAATGATTTGAGGGCTTTGTTTTGAGTGGAAAGTTTAAATGTGTAATCAAAGCAACTAAATTAAAGACATACAAAAACTGTTGGCAAAATTATGTCAGCAGTTTTCTTTGTACCAAAATTGATATGGTGAAAGCTATAATAATTATTTGATGTTAAAATGCCACTTTATAAAAAGAAATGATGTCAAATATTAGTAAGAATGATAATTAAATGTTAGCGCATTTTTTTAATAATTTATTCATGAATTTTACATGTACTATTGTGATAAAATAAACGTAATTAAAAATTCACTGAGGTGCTATCGTGCTATCGCTAACAATGTTATTACTTGAACGTGTAGGTTTAATTATTATTTTAGCCTATGTGTTGATGAATATACCGTATTTTAAAAATTTAATGAATCGTCGACGTACATGGAAAGCACGTTGGCAGTTATGCATCATTTTTAGTCTATTTGCCTTAATGTCCAATTTAACAGGTATAGTCATTGATCATCAGCATAGCTTATCGGGTAGTGTGTATTTTCGCTTAGATGATGATGTATCTTTAGCCAATACACGTGTGTTAACAATTGGTGTCGCAGGTTTAGTCGGTGGTCCTTTTGTAGGTCTATTTGTAGGTATTATTTCAGGTATTTTTAGAGTTTATATGGGTGGTGCAGATGCACAAGTTTACTTAATTTCTTCATTGTTCATCGGTATTATCGCTGGCTATTATGGTTTACAAGCACAGAGACGTAAACGTTATCCAAGTATCGCGAAAAGTGCCATGATTGGTATATTTATGGAAGTAATCCAGATGTTGAGCATCTTAACATTTTCACATGACAAAGCATATGCGATTGAACTTATTTCATTAATCGCTTTGCCTATGATTATAGTGAATAGTGTGGGTACAGCTATTTTTATGTCAATTATTATTTCAACATTGAAACAAGAAGAACAAATGAAAGCCGTGCAAACCCATGACGTGTTGCAATTAATGAATCAAACATTGCCTTATTTTAAAGAAGGATTAAATAGAGAATCAGCGCAGCAAATTGCCGTGATTATCAAAGATTTAATGAAAGTATCTGCCGTAGCGATTACTAGTAAAAATGAAATTTTATCTCATGTTGGTGCAGGTAGTGATCATCACATTCCAACAAATGAAATATTAACGAGCTTATCTAAAGATGTATTGAAATCGGGGCGCTTAAAAGAAGTGCATACTAGAGAAGAAATTGGCTGTAGCCATCCTAATTGTCCACTTAGAGCTGCCATTGTTATCCCACTGGAGATGCATGGTTCAATTGTCGGAACGCTAAAAATGTACTTTACCAATCCTAATGATTTAACATTTGTTGAACGTCAATTGGCTGAAGGTTTAGCTAATATATTTAGTAGTCAAATTGAACTAGGTGAAGCAGAAACACAAAGTAAATTATTGAAAGATGCGGAAATTAAATCACTACAAGCACAAGTTAGTCCACACTTTTTCTTTAATTCAATTAATACAATTTCAGCATTAGTTAGAATTAACAGTGAAAAGGCGCGAGAGTTGCTATTAGAATTGAGTTACTTTTTCCGTGCAAACTTACAAGGCTCAAAGCAACATACAATTACTTTAGACAAAGAGTTAAGTCAAGTTCGTTCATACTTATCATTGGAACAAGCACGATATCCAGGCAGATTTAACATTAATATCAATGTTGAAGAACGATATCGTCACGTTCTTGTTCCACCATTTTTAATTCAAATTTTAGTTGAAAATGCAATTAAGCATGCTTTTACGAATCGAAAACAAGGCAACGACATTGATGTGTCTGTTATTAAAGAAAATGCGTCACATGTTTGCATTGTAGTACAAGATAATGGCCAAGGTATTTCTAAAGATAAAATGCATTTGTTGGGAGAAACATCTGTAGAATCAGAATCCGGAACTGGTAGTGCTTTAGAAAACTTAAACTTACGCCTTAAAGGATTATTTGGAAAGTCCGCAGCATTACAATTTAAATCGACATCAAGCGGTACCACTTTTTGGTGTGTACTTCCTTATGAAAGGCAAGAGGAGGAATAAATATGAAAGCATTAATCATAGATGATGAGCCATTAGCGCGTAATGAATTGACCTATTTACTTAATGAAATTGGTGGATTTGAAGAAATTAATGAGGCGGAAAATGTGAAAGAAACATTGGAAGCATTACTTATCAATCAATATGACATTATATTTTTAGATGTGAATTTAATGGATGAAAATGGTATTGAATTAGGAGCTAAAATTCAAAAGATGAAAGAGCCACCCGCAATTATTTTTGCGACTGCACATGACCAATATGCAGTACAGGCTTTCGAATTAAATGCAACAGATTATATTTTAAAACCATTCGGTCAAAAACGTATAGAACAGGCAGTCAATAAAGTCCGTGCGACTAAAGCTAAAGATGAAAGTAGTTCTAGTGCAATTATAAATGATATGTCAGTGAATTTTGATCAGAGTTTGCCAGTGGAAATCGATGATAAAATTCATATGCTTAAGCAACAAAATATTATCGGTATTGGTACGCATAATGGTATAACAACAATACATACTACAAATCATAAGTATGAAACAACAGAACCGTTGAATCGTTATGAAAAACGATTAAATCCATCATATTTTATACGTATCCATCGATCATATATTATTAATACTAAGCACATTAAAGAAGTACAGCAATGGTTTAACTACACATATATGGTAATATTGACAAATGGTGTCAAAATGCAAGTTGGGCGTTCGTTTATGAAAGAATTTAAATCGTCGATAGGGTTACTTTAACAGTAATCCTTTTTTTTATGCATTTTACCTATGATATTTTGTATTTCAGACTGAAATTTACGCAAATCCAACTAAGCCATCTATACTTTAGTTAAATCAAACGTAGGAGGCAATGGTCGTGAAACAACAAAAAGACGCATCAAAACCAGCTCACTTCTTTCACCAAGTCATTGTAATTGCTTTAGTACTCTTTGTATCGAAAATAATTGAATCATTTATGCCAATTCCTATGCCTGCATCAGTTATCGGTTTAGTATTATTATTTATTTTATTATGTACTGGTGCTGTTAAGTTAGGCGAAGTCGAAAAAGTAGGTACGACACTAACAAATAATATTGGGTTACTCTTCGTACCAGCCGGAATTTCAGTAGTTAACTCTTTAGGTGTTATTAGCCAAGCACCATTTTTAATCATTGGACTAATTATCGTCTCAACAATTTTATTACTAATTTGTACAGGCTATGTGACACAAATTATTATGAAAGTAACTTCAAGATCTAAAGGTGATAAAACCCAAAAAAAGATCAAAATAGAGGAGGCACAAGCTCATGATTAACCATTTAGCGCTAAACACACCATATTTCGGAATATTATTATCCGTTATACCATTCTTCTTAGCAACAATCTTATTTGAAAAAACAAATCGTTTCTTCTTATTTGCGCCGTTGTTTGTCAGCATGGTGTTTGGTGTAGCATTCCTTTATTTAACAGGTATTCCATATAAAACATACAAAATAGGTGGAGACATCATTTACTTCTTCCTAGAACCAGCAACAATTTGTTTTGCGATTCCGTTATATAAAAAGCGTGATGTGCTTGTTAAACATTGGCATCGAATCATCGGAGGTATTGGTATCGGTACAGTTGTAGCGTTATTAATTATCTTAACTTTTGCGAAATTAGCGCAATTTGCGAACGATGTAATTTTATCAATGTTACCACAAGCCGCAACAACAGCGATTGCACTACCAGTGTCAGCTGGAATCGGTGGTATAAAAGAATTGACGTCATTAGCAGTTATTTTAAATGGTGTTATTATTTATGCCCTAGGTAATAAATTCTTAAAACTATTCCGAATTACTAACCCTATTGCCCGAGGTTTAGCACTTGGAACAAGTGGACACACATTAGGTGTAGCGCCTGCTAAAGAATTAGGACCTGTAGAGGAATCAATGGCAAGTATTGCTTTAGTGCTTGTAGGTGTGGTTGTCGTAGCAGTTGTGCCTGTCTTTGTAGCAATATTCTTTTAATAATCAAAACCTAAGTAAGATAATAGCAATTTGAGCCATTGTTGTTATCACAAAAACGCCTATGCTCCAGTTATCCTGGATTATAGGCGTTTTTCATTGTTCTCGGAAAGTTATTTTTTACTAGGTATATAAAATTGTGCATTACGATAATGGAATACAATATCAGAGGAATCAAAAGGTTTACCTGTCATAGTATAGAATGTTTGATGATAACGTAGACAAGGTTCTCCTACAGATAATTTTAATAACTCTGCTTCTTGCATATGAAGTTGATCCACATTAAAGAAGATATCTGAAAATCCCACACGTATCTTCATATTTGATTCTAAATAATCGAATATAGAGCCTTTAGCAATTTCAGGTGTTAAATATTTTACGATGTTTTTATGGAAATAAGAATATTCAATACATAAAATGGCATCATCTACATAACGTAGTCGTTTCAAATAATAAACTGTATCCCCTTCATTTAACTGTAGTTCATCTTTAACAGACTTTGGAGGCGTCAAAATTTCTTCGAATGCTAATACCTTACTCGTCATACGTTGTTCACCTAAACTTTTTGAAAAGCCATTCGTCTTAAAAACATTAATACGATTTGCATCTGCAATATTTCTAACATAAATGCCACTACCTTGTGCTTGATATATTATGCCATCTTGTTCTAACAACCCCAATGCTTTAATAATGGTACTTTTACTAACTTGATATCGTTCTTTTAACTGTGTCACATTTGGTAATTTATCGCCAGGTTTGAAATTAGATTGATGTATAAATGAATTAAGTTGTTCAGCAATATGTTCATACTTTAGCAATATTTTATCCTCGTTTCATTTTCAATTGTGATTATTATAGCATAAAATTTAATAAATGTATCGGTATTTACAAATTGAACCGGTACAATTATAATGGTAGTGAGTAAACGTTTCCATTATTTTACATAGGGAGGTAGTAGCTATGAGTAAAAAACATATCGAGCAAGCGCAAGATATTTTTACAGCTGTTGGTGGTATTGAGAATGTTGTTAACGTTTCGCGAGATACAAATCGTCTAACGATTCAAATGAATCATGCTATTCCTTCTACTGCAAACGAAGTAAAGCAGATAGCTGGTGTGAAAGCTGTTGAGGAACATGATGAGCAGTTTATCATCATGTTTAAAGAAAGTGTTGAAGATATTTATAAACAACTACAGCTATTAATTGAAAAAGACAAATCTCAAGCAGGTTCAGAAAATGATAACGCGAAAACAAAAGAGACAAAGCAAACATCAAATACAAAAGTGAAAACACCTATATTAGTAAAAGCCCCAATTTCAGGACGTCGTATTTTGCTAAAAGAAGTTAGAGATTCAATTTTCAGAGAAGAAATGGTAGGAGAAGGACTAGCGATTAAGGCACATGATATGTCTAAAATCATATCTCCGTTTACTGGTACAGTTTCAATGACAGTACCTACCAAGCATGCCATTGGAATTCATTCAGAAGAAGGTGTTGACTTAGTCATTCATATTGGAGTCAATACAGTTAAACTAAACGGTGAAGGGTTCGAATGTCTTGTAAATCAAGATGACTATGTTAATTCGGGTCAAACGCTTTTAAAATTTGATCGAAATTATATTGAAGAACAAGGATATAATTCGGACGTTATTATTGTAATCAGTAATTCTGCTGATTTTGGGAAAGTTGAACTCACAATGAATGAAATAATTACAACGAAAGATGTTATTTTTAAAATATTTAAGAACTAGGAGTGTTGTATAATGACAACAAAATTACCAAAAGATTTCTTGTGGGGTGGCGCATTTGCTGCTAATCAATTTGAAGGAGGATATGATCAAGGTGGTAAGGGGCTAAGTGTGATGGATGTCATGACAAGTGGTGCACAAGGGAAAGCACGTCGAATTACAGAAACGATAGACCCGAATCAGTATTATCCCAATCATGTTGCTATTGATTTTTATCACCGATATAAAGAGGATATCGCCTTATTAAAGGAAATGGGATTAAAATGTTTACGTACATCAGTTGCATGGACACGTATATTTCCGAATGGTGATGAAGAAACACCTAATGAAGAAGGGCTAGCTTTTTATGATCGTTTCTTTGATGAACTGATTGCCCAAGGTATTGAGCCTGTTGTGACGTTATCACATTTTGAAATGCCACTCCATTTAGCAAAAAATTATGGGGGATTTAGAAATCGTCAAGTTGTCGAACATTTTATTCGCTTTGCGCGAGTAGTATTTGAAAGGTATAAAGATAAAGTAACGTATTGGATGACGTTTAATGAAATTAATAATCAAATGGATACATCTAATCCTATATTTTTATGGACAAATTCAGGTGTGGCATTAACTGAAGACGATAATGCAGAAGAAGTGTTGTATCAAGTTGCACATCATGAACTTTTAGCTAGTGCACTTGCTGTTAGTATTGGTAAAGAAATAAATCCTGAATTTAAAATTGGTGCGATGATTGCGCCTGTGCCGATTTATCCTTACTCATGTCATCCAAAAGATATGATGGAAGCACAAATAGCCAATCGTTTACGTTTCTTTTTCCCAGATGTTCAAGTAAGAGGTTATTATCCTGCTTATGCTAAAAAAATGTTTGCTCGAAAAGGGTATGATATTGGATGGCAAGAAGGTGATGCCGAAATTTTACAAGACGGGACAGTGGATTACATTGGTTTTAGTTATTATATGACTACTGTTGTAAAACACGATGCCGGTGCTAAAGTTGAGCATAACATTGTTAACGGTAGTTTAAACAACTCTGTTGAAAATCCTCATATTGAGACAAGTGATTGGGGATGGGCTATTGATCCTGATGGATTAAGATATATTTTAAATGTATTGTATGAACGTTATCAAGTGCCATTGTTTATCGTTGAAAATGGTTTTGGAGCGGTCGATGAAGTCGTTGATGGGAACATACACGATAATTATCGTATCGAATATTTAAAATCTCACATTACAGCAGCAATCGAAGCAGTAGACCAAGATGGTGTTGATTTAATAGGTTATACACCATGGGGAATTATAGATATTGTCTCATTTACAACTGGTGAAATGAAGAAACGTTATGGTTTGATTTATGTGGATCGAGATAATGAAGGGCATGGCACGATGGAACGATTGAAAAAAGATTCTTTCTATTGGTATAAACAAGTAATCGAAACGAATGGTGAAATATTAACTGATAATCAAGATAATTAATCAAAAAAGATCTTATATAAGTGGAATATTGAATGCTGAGCTATGTAACATGACAATTTTGGATGACGTGTTGAGCCAATGCAATCATAAACTTTATATAAGATCTTCAATATATTATTCGCTTAAATGCAATTTCTTCTTGTTATAAAAATAAGCAATAATTAATCCAGCATACCAAATAGGTGATAAGATAATACCGATTCGAGTTTCAGCATTAAATAATAGAATAATAATGATGAAGGCGAAAAATGCGACCACTGCATAAGCAGATGCGATGCCACCTGGTAATTTGAATGTACTTGCGTCATGTAATGCCTTATCTTTTTTAATATAACTGATGTATGAAATAGCGATTAATGACCATACTACTAAAGTGATAGATGTAGCCACAGAAGTAATGTAAACAAACACTTCTTCACCATTCGGTATCACTAAATTTAAAATAACTGTGATTGAAATCAATGCACATGTAACTAGTAAAGCATTTTGAGGAATGCCTCGTTTAGATAGACGATGCATTGCTTCGGGTGCTTGTTTTTTATTGCCTAAACCGAATAATACGCGACTATTAGCAAAAATACCGCTATTTGCAGAAGATGCCGCAGCCGTTAAAACAACAAAGTTAATCAATCCTGCAGCAAATGGAATTCCAGCTAAAGCAAATAAGCCAACAAAAGGACTATTTTGAGGATTGATTTGATTCCACGGAACAATCATCATAATGACTGCCAAGGCACCAACGTAGAATAAAATAATACGTAATGGCACACTATTAATCGCACGAGGCAATGTTTTATGAGGATTCTTTGTTTCGCCTGCTGTAATACCAATGAATTCAATACCTGTAAATGCAAACACCGCCATTTGGAAGGACATTAAAAATCCAAAGAAACCATGTGGGAACATACCACCATGTGAATATAAGTTTGAGAAGCTTGCAGTTGTACCTGAAGGTGACTTAAATGATAAAACGACCATAATGATGCCGACTGCAATCAAAGCAATGATTGTAATAACTTTGATAATTGCAAACCAAAATTCTAATTCGCCAAATACTTTAGTGCTCGTTAAATTTAGTACGAGTAGCAATAAAATAATTGAAAAACAAGTGAGCCATGTCGGAATATTAGGATTAAAATATTTAATGTATTGGGAAATTGCAGTGACATCGGCCATGACTGTAATAACCCAAGACATCCAATAAGACCAGCCTACAATAAAACCAGCAAATGGCCCTAAATATTCATGTGCGATATCAGGAAATGATTTAAATTTAGTTTTCGCTAATAACATTTCTCCCATTGCTCGCATGAATAAAAATAAAAAGAACCCAACAAGCATATACGTAAATAAAATCGATGGGCCTGCTTTAGAAATAGTATTGCCAGATCCAAAGAATAGTCCTGTTCCAATTGCACCACCGATTGCAATTAATTGAATATGGCGATTGCTTAAATCCCTCTTTAATTCATTTGTCATAATATGATTCTCCCCGGTTAATATAGAAATTTAAAGTCAATCTGCAGACGATAATTTCTATACTTTTTAAAATAAACCCCAATAAAATGCGACGTCGTTAAAAATACAATACATTAATAGTCTGAAAATTACAACTATTCGCATAAATGTTTTTATATGTTATTTATAATAAAGTGCGGAATATATTTAAATATGCATCGATTAATTCATGAGATGTATATATTTATAACGGTATTACAAGTAAATTAAAAAATGTTGCTACATATGAGGAAGATTAATCAAAGTGTTATTTGAGGACTTTTTAAGAGAACAAGGTGTGCGAATATAAAAAGGAACAATCTATATCAATTGAAGTATGACAGCAGCTGTCACAACTTGCCCATTAATATAACGATTGTTCCTATAAATTTATGCTTTATTTTCAACTTCTTCTAATGGAGGAATGGACGCTTGAGAACCATGTCTTTGAACAGTAAACGAACTTGCTTTGTTACCGAAGTCTATAGCCTCTTCTAAATTATCTTGAGACTTATTTAAACGACTCACAAAAGCACCGATAAATGTATCGCCAGCAGCAGTCGTATCGATAGCTTTAACTTTATAAGCCTGAATGTGTTGGCTATGGTCTCGTGTAGCAAAATATGTACCTTGTTTACCTAATGTAATTAAAACAGTTTTGATACCTAAGGATAAAAAGTAATCTGCATTCGCTTGCATGGATGATTCATCTGTTACTTTGATGCCGGATAATAATTCAGCTTCAGTTTCATTCGGAACGATAATATCAATGAGTGATAATAGTTTATCAGGCAATGGCTTCGCTGGTGCTGGATTTAACACCGTTGTTACACCATGTGCTTTAGCAATTTCAAATGCAGCAATAATGGCAGGTATCGGTACTTCTAATTGAGCAACAATAAAGTCTGCTTTAACAATTGCATCTTTTGCTGTTTCGACATCTTCAGGTGTTATTGTCATGTTTGCACCACCATATACATAGATGGAATTTTGACCTTCAGCATTAACAGTAATGAATGCTTGGCCAGTTTTAGCTTCATCAGTTTTGATAATGTAAGATGTATCTATATTTGCCTCTTTAAAATCTTCTAAGATGAAATCAGCAACACCATCATTTCCTATTTTCGTAATAAATGTGGTATCTGCTTGCATGCGTGCAGTTGCAATCGCTTGGTTAGCGCCTTTACCGCCACCAAATGCTTTTTGAGCTTCCTCAACATGTAGAGTTTCGCCTGGTTGAGCATATCTTTCAACTGTTAAAAATTGATCTACGTTTGTAGAGCCTAATATAACAACTTTATTTTTCATTGTATGACTCCTTTCAGTTTTAAATTTTTAAAATGTAACATTTGATTCTAAGGCAATATTGGAATAAGGTGTTATGTCACCTGTGCGAATATTGCCTTTATTTAATGGATGTGATAAATTTGCTTTCATGTCTTCGTGAGGAATGAAAACAATCTCTATATCAGATGAAAGCAATTGTTTAATTTGTTGTAATTGTTCAGGGTTATGTTCTTTAATTTCTTCAGCTAAGTAAATCTTTTGAATTTCCATTTCTTCCAATACTGTAGCTAATACATCGATAAAGCGTGGCAAATTTTTTGTGACAGCTAAATCAATACGACGATGATCATTTGGAATTGGCATACCAGCATCGTTGACTGTTAATAAGTCAAAATGTCCGATTGTCGCGATTGCTTTCGATATATGTTCATTTAAAACGCTCGTTTTTTTCATGAAATTGACACTCCTTATTTAATAAATACTGTGACAGAAGCGGCTACTAAAATGAGTACTAAGCCGATAATTGTAATGACCATTTCTTTTGATGTTTTATGTTGTTTTAAGAAATATATACCAGTTAATGTTGCAAGTACAACAGATGTTTGAGAAAGAATAAAGCCAGTTGCTAAACCGTTCATATCGGGTTGAGCAGAAATTAAATAAGTTAAGGCACCAAATGCAAAGAAAAATCCAGAAATAATTTGTAACCATGTAATTTTGTTACGGAAAGGATTTTCTTTTTTCATATTCATTAGACCATAGATAACTGCAACTAATACCATACCCATAGCTTGAGGTAAAAAGGCGGTTAAGCCATTAATTGATGTTGCTTGTGGTGCTGCAGAATATAACCAGTATCCAAACTCGCCAATTAACAAAAGTATAACTGCACGACGTAAGTTTTTAGCGTTACTAGCTTCTTTACGTTCGCTCCAAACAGTCATACGCGCACCAATTAAGATAATGATTAAAGCAGTGAATCCAATGATTTTGTGACCAATGCCTGGCCAATTTCCTAAGGCGAAAACACCCCATAAAGATGCACCTAATAATTGAAACGCAGTTGTAACAGGCATAGCACGAGATGAACCAACAAGTTCAAATGCCTTAAATGTAATAATTTGTCCAAAACCCCAACCGGCACCGGATAAAATGGCAAACAGTAAATTTGTTCCAGTAGGGAAGCTACTCGAAGTGACCATGGCTAAAATAATAGCGAAGATTAATGTACCTACAGTTGCACCGATAATTTGATTTACAGGTTTACCTCCAAATTTAGAAGCAACTGTTGGGAAGAACCCCCAGCCGATTAAAGGTCCCAGTCCAATAAGTAAAGCAACAATGCTCATGTTATACACCTCACGATTTAATTTTAGTAAAACGTTTTACCAGTGCCATCGTAACACTTTTAATTGTAAAATGCATGCGTTTTCATAAAATGTTAATAACGTTTAATTCATATTTCGAAATTTAATGAATATTGTTTAAATTTCAGAATGACTTTATAGTAAATAAAAACCCTCAACGTTAAATCAACGCTAAGGGAAAAGTGTTCAAAAATATATCGTATGTGCATTTAGTGTAAAACATTTGAAGAGGTCGTGGATCGAATTTTTAATGTCGTCGGAAGTTCAACCATTTCAATGGGTTTATCTAATTGATGTATACGTTGAAGCAATAAATTCAATGATATTTTACCAATCTCAGTAATTGGTTGAGCTATCGTAGTCAACGGTGGTGTTACATATGCTGCATAGTCGATGTCATCGTAACCTATTAGTGAGATATCTTTCGGAATATTAATTCCATGTTCAATTAAGCCACGCAAAATACCAATGGCGAGTTCATCATTAATAGCAAATATCGCAGTAGCAGGTTGAATCATAATGTCATCAACGATAGTTAGACCACCATGTTTAGATAGTTCTGTACGTATGATTTTAGGTTCGGATAATTGATATGCGCGTAAAGTATCAATGAACCCAGTTACACGTGCTGACATATTTGCCATCATGTCATATGGTGCAACAATCGTCATATTTTTGTGGCCTAATCCTATTAAATGTTGAGCTGCAAGTTGTCCGCCTTGATATTCATTTGTACGTACAAAATCTGTATAACCTTGATGGTCATTTTGATCTAGCACAACATATGGAATATGGTGCTTTTTTACATAATCATCAAGTGTATCAGGAGAAGCAATATATTGCGCAATGATTAAGCCGTCTATACCGCGATCAATTAAGTGTTTAACATTATTACATAATTCGTGTGCTGTAGAAGTTAAAAAACATAAATCGACGTCAGCTGGTTTATAATCATGGATACTTTGCATGAGTGATGAGAAAAATGGATTTGTTAAGCTCGGGAGAATGACACCGATAGTTTGAATCTTACTACCACGTAATTGTTTCGCATGTTTGTTAGGGGCATAGCCTAGACGTTCTGAAACAGTATGTACTTTTTTAATTGTAGTTGCTGAAAACCTGCTATCATTATGATTTAAAATATGTGACACAGTAGTAACTGATACGCCAGCTTCTTTAGCAACATCTTTAATTGATATCTTTTTCATCATCGATTCCTTCTCTTTATTTTGTAATTCATCTTATATATACCCAATTATTACATTAATCATATCATGAGAAAACATTCGATGACATACGTATACGTACATCGTGTATTTTCAAATAATGAGGTCAAATATAGTCTTGAAAAATGAGTTAACTTTAAATGAATTAAAAGATTAGATACATAGAAAATTCAGTATAATAGAAATGCATATAAATGTTATATCTATTGTTTGTTTATGATATTTTTTATTTTTGAAAAAAGTCTTAAAATATATAATAAAATAATGTATATTTAACTATGTAAGATGAATGTTTGGCTTTTGAAAAAGGTAGCTACAATCGAAGAGAGGATGTTTTTTAATGCAATTCAAATTAAAAGAAGAAGAGATTATTAGTTTTTTAGAATTGAAATATCCAGATAAAAAGTTCGAATATGGTCGTTTGTTAGTTGGACAACATAAACGAGATGATTTAGATGTTTATTACTTTGGTGATACGTTTTTAATGTGCACGATTATTTCATTCAAAACATTTGAAATTAAAGAAACAGTAGAATTATCATATGATGCTGTTAATCGTATTGTGTTAAAAGATGGATGGTTATTTAGAAAAATGAGAATAGAAACAATGCAAAAAGTGTTAAAATACGGTACATCTAAATTAATGTTAACTGATTTTCAAAAAGAGAATTATGATAAATATATTCAAGGTCAGAAACAACGCGTGATATTTGAAAATGGCCATTTTGTCTAACTGATAGTGAATATAATTAGAGTAAGCGAAGAACAGAGGAAAACGTTCTTCGCTTATTTTTATAGGGTTTGATACGTCTAGCTTTAAAGATATAAAGATTTATAAAAGCGTGAATCTTCTATTATATTTATGATTTAACCGTTTTTGGAATAATAATGAAGGCAGATAATGAGCCAAGGATCATCAATACAATGCTGACTATAAATGTTACGGTTGCGGCTACACTAGGTGCATAGTTAAGTTGTAGCATACTAAACACTGTTGTACTTAATGCTATACCAAAAGCACCACCTAATGTACCGCTCATTTTGTATAATCCTGTAGCCAAGCCAACTTTTTCATTTGGCATACTAAAAATTGCAATCGTAAGTCCTGGTGTTGCTACTAAACCATTACCTATCGCACATATGACGAAACCAATGACAACTGCCATGACATATTGTGATGCGGATAATTGAGTCATACTAATAACAGTGATGCCGATGACTGGGAACAATGGGCCAATGATGAGCATCAACTTGCCACCGAAGCGTAACGTTGCCTTTTCACCTAATCGAATCATCGCAATGGCTACAATGGCATAAGGTAATGTAACTAAACCAGATTGAGCAGCAGATAATCCAAGGTGAGTTTGTGCATATATAAAGAAGACAACCGTTACACCGAGACCACTGTTTAAAACAAAGTTATTTAAAAAAGCACCAATAAATGGACGGTTACGAAATACTGCGAAATCAATAAATGGTGCTGTAAGACGGCGTTCAATGATAATAAATATAATTGTAGAGATAATAAATGTACTAAGACAAATATATGAAAACTTACTAAACCAACCTTGTTCAAAACCTTGTGTTAATAGCAATGTGAAGCTTCCAATCATTACAGCAAAAACTGTCATACCCTTATAATCAAAAGGATGATGAGTACGATGTTGTCTTACTTTTTCTGACGTCCCTTTAAGAAGTAGTATGGCGATTAAAGCTATTACGATACTTATAATGAAATTAGTTTGCCATCCGAAATTTGTGGCAATTAAACCGCCAATGACACCTGCTAGGCCGATACCACCCACGGTACTAATCATTAAGTAACTAATGGCACGTCTTAAATGATCACCGTTAAATTGATGATTTAAAACACCTACCGTTGAAGGTAATAAGATAGCTGCTGATAAACCTTGTAAAATTCTACCTAAAATTAAAAGAGCGGTTATGTCCGAAATAATTAACAGAATAGAACCGATAATGCTGGCTATGAGTCCAATGTATGTCATTTTTAATTGTCCTATTTTATCAGCTATGTCACCCGCGGCTACCATAAAAATGCCAGTTGCAAAAGACGTTAAACTAATCGATAAATTTAAAATGGCAGGTGACGTATGATACGTTTGACCAACAAGTGGTCCTATATTAATAAATGATTGTGCAAACAACCAGTATGTTAATGCAGATAACATAATTGCAATAATAATATGACTGCGTGTTGAAGATTGTGTGTGATTCACAGATGTCACTCCTTGTAAAAATTAAGTATAGAAAGTCATGCTCCTAAGTTTGGAAATGTGAATTTGAATGTTCACTTACGGTTAAGTCATGATTTCCTTTCATATCATACCACAGTTATTGAGAATGAATATCAATTAATTGCTTATAGTCATATTTTTTTATAGTATGTTTAGATGAAGTAGCGTTATTTGAAGGCATTTTAAGTAAACAACGATAATAGAGGAGTGAATATAATGTGTACAGGGTTCACAATACAAACATTAAATAATGAAATAATTCTTGGTCGTACAATGGATTACGATTATCCGTTAGATGGTTCGCCAGCAGTGACACCTAGAAATTACCATTGGACATCACGTACAGGAACAACAGGTCAAACTAAATTTGGCTTTATTGGTACTGGGACAGATATGGAAGGTTTTATTTATGGTGATGGAGTTAATGAGCATGGCGTTGCGATTTCAACGCAGTATTTCCGAGGTTATAGTTCATATGCTTCCGCTCATAAAACAGGAGCGATGAATATTACACAAAATGAAATTGTGACATGGATTTTAGGATATACAGCGAGCATTGAAGATATTAAACAACAAGCACCTCAAATTAATGTCGTCGCAGTTTATTTAAATGATATTGGTGAAGTACCCCCGTTACATTATCATGTTTCCGATAAAACAGGACGCTCAGTCGAAGTGTCATTTGAAAATGGTGAGGTAGTTATAACGGATAATCCGATTGGTGTACTAACAAATCATCCAGATTTAGCATGGCATTATAGTAATTTAAGACAATATATTAATGTTTCTCCTTTTCCCTCTTCATCAAAACTATTGGAAGATGTAATGATTGAACCTTTAGGTAATGAATCAGGCACATTTGGATTGCCAGGTGGGTTTACGTCCACAGAGCGTTTTGTGCGTATGGCATTTATGAAGTCACATATTTCTCAGAATAATGATAAAGAGATGGATTTAATGAATGCATTTTATTTATTAGATGCAGTTAACATTCCCATAGGCATTGTACGTCCACATGATGCTGATAGTCATTATACAATGTATCAAACGGTCATAAATTTAACTACAAAGACGTTGTACATTAAATATTATGGAAGTAATGAAATTGTAGAACTTAAACTTACGGATGATTTAATTCACAAAGAGGATATGACAATTTTTAAGCCAGAAACTCATTTAATTGTAAAAAAGTTAAATGAAGATTATTAAGTGAAATATAACAATTTGGCTTTTTGCAAATTTGAAGTAAATATTGCTTTATACATAAGCGTATGATGATATCAATGTCCTTACGCTTATTTTTGTGCAATTTAGAAGTAAAGATATGTCATTTTATTATCATTACGTATATTTTTTGTAATAGTATTTCAATGAGTTTGGCAAAACATTTCTATAATATTAAAAAGTTTGAAAATGTGATTTAAACACTTTACTAGGTGGTTTGATTATTTTAGTATGTGCATTACAGTTTATTGAAAACTAACATTAACTTTAATGGAGGATGTTTTATACATGAAAAAATTAACGGCAGCAGCAGTAGCAACGATGGGCTTCGCTACATTTACAATGGCACATCAAGCAGACGCAGCAGAAACGACGAATACGCAACAAGCACATACACAAATGTCAACACAATCACAAGACGTATCTTATGGTACTTATTATACAATTGATTCTAATGGGAATTATCATCACACGCCAGATGGTAACTGGAATCAAGCAATGTTTGATAATAAAGAATATAGCTATACATTAGTAGACGCACAAGGACATACACATTACTTTTATAACTGTTATCCAAACGATGCAGATGCTAACGGAAGCGGTCAAACATATGTAAAACCTTTAACTGCAGGAGATAACAATGACTATACAACGAGTCAAAGTCAACAACATATTAATCAATATGGTTATAAAGCAAATGTAGGGCCAGATGCGAGTTATTATTCACAGAACAATAATGGTCAATCATATACGCGTCATGATGGAAATGGAGAAGTCAATTATCCAAATGGCACATCTAATCAAACAACAAACCAAAATGGTGAATCAGCTAGTAAAGCGACAGCAACTGGAAATGCCTCAGATGCAAGTTGGCTAACTAGCCATAAACAATTACAACCGTATGGTCAATATCATGGTGGTGGCGCGCACTACGGTGTCGATTATGCAATGCCTGAAAATTCACCTGTATACTCACTGACTGATGGTACAGTAGTACAAGCAGGCTGGAGTAATTATGGTGGTGGTAATCAAGTAACGATTAAAGAAGCGAACAGTAATAACTACCAATGGTATATGCATAACAATCGTTTAACTGTGTCAGCTGGTGATAAAGTAAAAGCTGGCGATCAAATTGCATATTCAGGTAGTACAGGTAATTCAACAGCGCCTCACGTACACTTCCAACGTATGTCTGGTGGCATTGGTAATCAATATGCAGTAGACCCAACATCATACTTACAAAGTAGATAATACAACAAATCCCAAGATACAACATTTGTATGGTTGTAACTTGGGATTTTTAATTTTAATAATAGGTATATGCCCAGTGTTTATCATCTAAGACATGTCGATAAAATGGATCTTGACCGATTAATTTGATTTCATCAGCAAGTGCTTCCACTTCATCTAAATGATGTGTTGTTAATATAATTAAGCATTTAGATTTCATAATGTTAAGTAGTTGATGAATATCATGTCTAGATTTTAAATCAATACCAACCGTAGGCTCATCTAAAATAAGAATTCGTGGTTGTCCTAATAATCCGACTAATATATTAATTTTACGTTTGTTTCCACCAGATAGTGTAGATACTTTTACAGATGTATCGTCAAAGTTTAATTGTTGTAAATATTCATTGATTGTTGCATCAGAGATAGGTGTTTTACAGAGTGATTTAAAGAACTTAATATTTTCAGCAACTGTCATATGCTCAAATAATGCAATATCTTGAGGAACATAACCGATATGATTTTGAATTTGTCTTTGATTCCATTTTTCACCAAAATAGGTGATGTTGCCATTGTTAGCTTTTTCAATACCAGCAATCATACGAAGTAACGTTGATTTTCCCGCGCCATTATCACCGAGTAAAATCGTTAAGCGGTTGCTATCAAATGACATGGATAAGTGGTGGAAAATCTGTTTATTGCGGTATCGCTTTGTAAGATTATTGATTTCTATCATTAGATACGCTCCTTTACATGAAAATGGTCAAATATACGATGCTCATAGCAAATGCATATATAAATGTCATAAATAGACGATGACTTAATGTTTGAATATGGAATAAGATAAAAACAATACCAATTTCGTAAACTAATATAAGTAATAGTGATTTCAAGTAAAATACTAAGGTGAGTGGTTGTGACATGTATAAACTAACTGCCCATAATAGCAACAATAACAAGGTACTATGTGTTAGTACATAGGTGCTATATAGCTTTAAACGACTTAAATGATATTGTGATAATCGTTGCAATGCTGCTTGTTGATTTAATCGATAGTGAAGTACAACTTGAACAGCACTTACACATAAAATTACAGCAAATATTAAGCTGATTGAAATGGAGTGTTGTGCTTGATGTGTAAGTGAAACAAATTTAATTTTAGAGTCTGGTGTATGTTTATAGTACGATTCATTGATATCTGTTATAGAATGATGTTGTTTCATATCGTCGAGATGTTCATAAATGATATTTGGTATTTGTTGTTGATACAATGAACTACTAACAATCTCTACAGCAATGCTACCGATAAAATCATCTCTACCATATAATTGTATGACTTCTTTTAAACGATTCTCTTTTAACTTTTTAGAGAACCCTTTAGGAATTTGCATACTCAAAATAGATTCCTTTTTAGTGACATCATCTTCAATATAACCTTCATTTTCATCAACTGTTTTAATGATTACATAATTAGATTTTTTAATTTTATTAATTAACGATTTTGATGCATTAGTTTGGTCTAAATCTTGAATGGTGATAGGAATTTTAAAATTTTCATGCGCTGCACGATAACCAAGACCGCATAGAAAAAGAGTGATTAATATGATTGCAACTAGCATGATGTATTGCAGCCATTGTTTTAACACAACAAGTTGGATATAAGGTTTCATCTGCGATACCTCCAAACTAATACAACTAAGTTAATAATAATCAACGTAATAATACTTATGTAGAAACTAGGGTGTAAATCTAAAATATAGTTGTTTAAAATAATTTCTAACAATTGATTCGTAACAATAGCAAATGGTTGAATAGTAAAAATGCCGTTTGCTACGTGCTGTAGAAAAATAGTAGGTATAGTCATGCCAGATAGCATCAAAACTATAATAGCTAATATGATCTTACAAATACTATTGAGTAAATAGGTTGTTAAGAGTTCGATTAACAGTAAACACAGTACTAAAAAGGTAACATAATAGCTTAAATGAATGGCTAACGTTGGCCAATTATATAGTTCGAACGTATTTGGAATATGATACAAAATCCAAATTAAGCCGAGTATGCTCCATAGCATCGTATATATCCATGTAATAAGCGCACGAATGATTAACAAACGCTCTTTAGCAAAATGAAACATTTTCAAACGCTCTTTAAGTACAGTATCTTGGTTCATTTTTAAAACTGTAAATAAAGATAGTGCAAAGATAAATATCGTTGCTAAAAATCCGGTAATTGCATAGTAACTTGCCGTTTCATATAAATGGATAGGTTCTAAGTTGAATGCGCCTGAACGGTTTAATCCCGTAATCAGCAAATCTGTCATGACATTTATACTGTCAGAATGTGATGCTTTCGGTGCTAAGTCTTGAAAAGCTAAAATACCACCCATCGATAGCATAAGACGTTGATAAACAGAATCTGTTAACTGTGACAACACAACACTCTTCATTGATTGTTGATCGTATGTATATACTGAAATTGGTAATTGACCTTGTTTATAAAAGGCCTTTGTCATACCTTTATCAAAGACAAAGTAGCCTTGAAGTTTCTGCTGTTTTAGCAAATCATGTGCTTTCTTTTCATCATAAGCTTTAATACTCACATTTTTTCCTAGGTTACTCCCTTTACCAATAGAGTTTAAGATTAATTTCGTTTCACTAGATTGATCTTTATCCACGACACCTATATTAAAATGGTTGTCATCTTCTGTTACATGTTGAATGGTCGTTAATGTAATGAGAAGTGCCGCTAAGATAAATAGTAAGTAAATAATTAAATACCACTTTTTCAATAAAAAAGAGTGGTAGATACGAAACAAATGTATTGTTTTCATTTAACCACTCCTCCAATGATAAGATTGAAAGGCAAAATGACCTTCCAATCTTATTTTTATATTTTAGTTATTTAGATGTCTTTTTTAAAATTGATTCAAACATTTTACCGCCATTTTTCTCGATTTCTTTTTCAAGTTTTTCGCGGTCTTTTGAAGATAAACTATTGAAGTCTTTAGCACCACTAGCATCAAAATCAATATCTGTTTTTAATTTTGTGTTAGATTTTAAGATAAAGTTAATAGGTTCTTCAGCAAATTTGATACCAATATTTAATGTAGATTTCTGAGTATTATTTTTAACATCAGAATCTATATTATTTTCAAACGTAATTTCATTTTCATCGCTATATTTATCCATTGCAAAAGTGATTTTACCTTTATCTTGACGTTTTGTGCCGTCAACTTTTTCTTGGTTATCTAATGTGACTTTTGATTCATCATATTCTGTCTTTTTAGCTAATTCGTATTTATCATTATATTTATTATCTTTTTCTTTAGAAGATACGCCTTTAATTGTATATTTTGATTCATCATACGAGTACTTATCTTGGTCGAAGTTAATTGCATAATCCACTTTTAATTTATCGTCTTCTAAAGTGTTAGTACCTTTGATTTTAGTTTTATGATTTTCTTTGTCTGTAATTGTAATTTCTCTTTTTACAATTGTATGTTTTTCTGTATAAATTTTAGATTGAATTTTAGCAAATTCATCTGTTTTAGTTTCTTTGATATTGTCAATTGCTTTTTTGATCTCTTTATCAAAGTCTTTTTTAGTACCTTGTTTTTCAACTAATTTTTTAATATCTTTATCTTTTTTAGCTTCTTCTAATACAGCTAATGTAATTTTTTTAGTGTCTGCTCTGCTAAGTGTTAATGTGACAGGTCTAACTTTGTGCTTTTCGCCATTAATCTTAATTTCTTCTTTTTTGCCTTTTTCAAAATTGTCGTCTTTTAATTTGTCGACAATAAGTTCTGAGTATTTTTCAGCAATCTTTTCGTAGTCACTTTGTTGCGTTTGAGCATTACTAAAAATACTATTTAAGTTTAATTGTTGATTTGTAATACCATTTTCTTTTGCTGTTTCTTCATCTTCACCTGTAAGTTTTGCATAAGTTGATAGTAAATCAGAATTATCAATACTATATTTCCTTTTAAATAAAGGTGATTCAAAATAGTGCTTATCTTTATCTGCGGCTAACTGGAATTTCCCTAATTCAGTGTCTGCTAATGTTGGCTCAAGATTAATCATTGATTTCTCTTTTTTAGGATCATAGCCATACGACATTTTAATTTTAGAAGCATTAACAACAGATTTTGGAATATCAAGATTTTTAGTGAGATCATCTGATGCATCTGCACTTAGTTCTAATGAAGATAAAAATGAATTATCTTTCATTTTTTCTTGGAATTTCACTTCATTTTCGAAGCGATCATTGAAATAATCTTTATACATTTTTGCTGTTTGTTGTTCACTTTTTAGGTATGTATTTTTCGGTGTATTAGCAAAAAATGCATAAACTCCCCACGCAATTCCACCTATTAATAATAAGACAATAATAATAGGAATTATAATTTTTAGTTTTTTAGACATTTTGTTTCCTCCCAATTATTTATGAGTTAATCATATCAGAACAATACATTTTATTAAATGGTTTATTTTAAATTTTGTTTAAATTAATAGAATTTTAGTTATAATAATGTTTAATAAGTTATTGAAAATCTAATAAACTACAAAAAATAGTTTGATTACATAATGATTTTTGAAATGTGTTGATTAACTTGCTAAGAAACATTTTATTTACGAAGAAGATTTATTTAACTTATTGAAAATATTGAAGATATATTGGGGGGATTAGTGTAATGGAGATAAAGGAAATTGTAGCAAATATAAAAAGGCCTTACTTAACAACTTTTGTAATATTTACGATTTTGCTCTCATTGTTTTTTGATGCGATTATGTTTTTCAATAGTAAACTTTATGATAAGTTGCCATTATATTTAGTCGTATTTTTAATTTTTGCAATAGTAGTGTCAATTTTACTGTATTTACAAGAAAAAAGTGAGAAGGTAAAAGTTGAGAAAAAGTATGTGATTTGGTATATGACACTAAATGTTATAACTGGTTATTCAATGCCATTATTTATTGCTTCTACTTATGTTGTTGGTGCAGCAGTAAATGATATAGATGTGTTTTATTATTGGTGCGGAGTAGCTTTGATGCTATTTATTTCTTGGTTAGGTTTATTTTTATTTTACAAAAATGAATTTGATAGTGAAAATCCTAATCCTGCAGTTAACTTTATAGCAATTATTATAAAATTATTTGCTTTAGCAACTTTATTTTATATAAGTAAGGTTGCGCCTAGTATTGCGGATGAAAAGAACTTTATATTTATAAGTATACTAATAAATTTAGGTGTTGATGCTCTACTTGTTAGGTCATATTTTAATTACGCGTTATACAAGAGTATTAAGAAAGATATCGAAAATGAAGGTAAGACAATGTAAAGGAAAGATATAAAAAATAATAGGAGTTTAACCATGATAATTTTTATTTTAATAACAATATTTGCTATTTATTATATAGCTATGATTGCTAGTTTGTTTAAGAGTGAAGGATTTTCAATAATAGGTTTAATATTAGATGTTGTTATAATGGGGACGTTGATTTTTTACTATTTTATAGGCGCTCGCTTTGTTGATAATGATTTAAGTAACTTTTTAATGTTCATGGATATTGGATCATATATTTTTATGTACCTTGCAATTAAGTGTTTATGGGTGAAACCTAAGGTAGTAAATTATTTGATTGCAAAAGAATTGGATGAATCTAAAGAGGTCATTGAAGAGCAGGAATTAGATTTACAGACATCAAAGATAAGAGGTATCTACTTTTTCATTATTGCAGTAGTGATGTTAATTATCGCTAAATTAAGGATGCAACCAGAATTACAAGCAGATGCGGTATCAATGAATCCAGTTTTTATTTTTATAGGTGTTATTATCATTTTAATTTGGCTAATACTAGATATATATCGTAAGAAGAAATACGGTATATTCTTATTCAAGACGATAGTGCCATTAGTTGTTACGACATGGATTATTATCGCTACAATTATACTTTCATAAACGATATTGATTAATAGGGAATTCAGAAAATATTTCTTTGTAACTTTATAATCGAATATCATACAAAATAAAGCGACCAATTTTGCAGTGTTACGAATTGTAAACTGCAAACTGGTCGCTTTTTATTGATGTCATTATTAATTTAATGAATGTAATTATATGATGACACTTCTGAAGCAGAAATGGTTCTTGATGAAACGATATATTCACCAACCCAGTTCATCTCGGAAATTAAAATACTACCATCAATATTTACTTTCTCTACGTAAGCAACGTGACCAAAGGGGCCATTTACAGTTTGTAAAATAGAGCCTCTTGTAGGATGTCTATCTACTTTAAAGCCATTGCTAGCAGCTTGACCTGCCCAGTTTTTGGCGTCTCCCCAAAATGTACTAATTGTATGCCCTTCTTTTGCACGTTTATCAAAGACATACCATGTGCATTGTCCAGCAGTATATAAGTTGTTTTTGCTTGTAAACAAAGGTTGATCAATGATTTTACCATTTCCTAACGCTAAAGGTTTACCATCTGCAGTCTTTGCTTTGTCATTAAATTCAGCAATTTGTAATTCGTCATACAATTCATCTAAGTCGATTCCTGTAATGAGTCCTTTTTTGTCTTTTGAAAATGCATTATTTAATTCATCATCGCTACTGTCAAAATTCGGTGTTGCAGGTGTCAATGGATTGCTTGGTGGCGTTTGAGGCGGTGTGTGTGAATCAATTGCATCGTTAATGTTAGTGTACTGATCACTCAATGGTGAATGGTACTGATTAGTATTATGGTCACGCTGATTTGTGCGTTGATTATTCTCAGATGTACGTGACTGTGATTGTTGATTACTATTTGGCATATTATTTTTGTCGTAAGTGTATGTATATGTGCCATTGTCTTTATTCACTTTAAATTGTGCATTTGGGTGGGCTTTTTGTGCTTCTTCTAGTGTTTGATTGTCATTCGTAGTAGCTATAGCCGAATGGGGCAATATACTAAAAAAAGCAAGAGTTGTCATAGTCAGTAAAATTGTTTTCTTCATAATAACCATATAATCCTTTATGTATTTAATTTAATTTTAGTATACACATTTATATTACAAAAATGAATGGTTAATTAAAAATATATGGGTATATTCAATATATTTATTTAAAAAAAGCTAAAAATACTTAAAAAACTATATACATATACTAATAATTTATATATTATTTGAGTAAGGAACACTTTTCTAAATAATAGTGTCCCTAAAAAGTTTTGATAAACTTAAAATATTCAGGAGGTTTCTAGTTATGGCAATGATTAAGATGAGTCCAGAGGAAATCAGAGCAAAATCACAATCTTACGGGCAAGGTTCAGACCAAATCCGTCAAATTTTATCTGATTTAACACGTGCACAAGGTGAAATTGCAGCAAACTGGGAAGGTCAAGCTTTCAGTCGTTTCGAAGAGCAATTCCAACAATTAAGTCCTAAAGTAGAAAAATTCGCTCAATTGTTAGAAGAAATCAAACAACAATTGAATAGCACTGCTGACGCTGTTCAAGAACAAGACCAACAACTTTCTAATAATTTCGGTTTGCAATAAGCATTCTGGAATTGGCAAAGTCACACTCAATGATGTGGCTTTGCCTATCATTTTTTTAAGAATATAACTGAAAGGAAATAAGCATGAAAAAGAAAAATTGGATTTATGCATTAATTGTCACTTTAATTATTATAATTGCCATAGTTAGTATGATATTTTTTGTTCAAACAAAATATGGAGATCAATCTGAAAAAGAATCTCACAATGTAAGTAATAAAAATAATAAAATACATATCGCAATTGTTAACGAGGATCAACCAACTACATACAACGGTAAAAAGGTTGAGTTGGGTCAAGCATTTATAAAAAGGTTAGCAAATGAGAAAAACTATAAATTTGAAACAGTAACGAGAAACGTTGCCGAGTCAGGCTTAAAAAATGGTGGATACCAAGTCATGATTGTTATTCCTGAAAACTTTTCAAAATTGGCAATGCAATTAGACGCTAAAACACCATCGAAAATATCATTACAGTATAAAACAGCTGTAGGACAAAAAGAAGAAGTAGCAAAAAATACAGAAAAAGTTGTAAGTAATGTACTTAACGACTTTAACAAAAACTTAGTCGAAATTTATTTAACGAGTATTATTGATAATTTACATAATGCACAAAAGAATGTTGGCGCTATTATGACACGTGAACATGGTGTGAATAGTAAGTTCTCGAATTACTTATTAAATCCAATTAACGACTTTCCGGAATTATTTACAGATACGCTTGTAAATTCAATTTCTGCCAATAAAGACATTACAAAATGGTATCAAACATACAATAAATCGTTATTAAGTGCGAATTCAGATACGTTCAGAGTAAACACAGATTATAATGTTTCGAACTTAATTGAAAAGCAAAGTTCACTATTCGATGAACAGAATACAGCGATGGATAAGGTTTTACAAGATTATAAGTCGCAAAAAAATAGTGTAGAACTTGATAACTATATTAATGCGTTGAAACAGATGGATAGTCAAATTGATCAACAATCTAATATGCAAGATACAGGTAAAGAAGAATATAAACAAACAGTTAAGGAAAATTTAGATAGATTAAGAGATATCATCAAGTCACAAGAATCTCCATTTTCAAAAGGGATGATTGAAGATTATCGTAAGCAATTAACTGAATCATTACAAGATGAACTTGCGAATAACAAAGACTTACAAGATGCGCTAAACAGTATTAAAATGAACAATGCTCAATTTGCTGAAAACTTAGAGAAACAACTTCATGATGATATCGTTAAAGAACCTGATACAGATACAACATTTATCTATAACATGTCTAAACAAGACTTTATAGCCGCAGGTTTAAATGATGATGAAGCTAATAAATATGAAGCAATTGTTAAAGAAGCTAAACGTTATAAAAACGAATATAATTTGAAAAAACCGTTAGCAGAACACATTAATTTAACAGATTATGACAACCAAGTTGCGCAAGATACAAGTAGTTTGATTAATGATGGTGTCAAAATTCAACGAACTGAAACAATTAAAAGTAATGATATTAATCAATTAACTGTTGCAACTGATCCTAATTTTAATTTTGAAGGTGAAATTAAAATAAATGGTAAAAAGTATGATATTAAAGATCAAAGCGTACAACTTGATACATCAAATAAAGATTATAAAGTTGAAGTTAATGGTGTCGCTAAATTGAAAAAAGATGCTGAAAAAGATTTCTTAAAAGATAAAACAATGCATTTACAATTATTATTCGGACAAGCAAATCGTCAAGATGAACCGAATGATAAAAAATCAACGAGTGTTGTGGACGTAACATTGAATCATAACCTTGATGGTCGCTTATCGAAAGATGCATTAAGTCAGCAATTGAGTGCATTATCTAGATTCGATGCACATTATAAAATGTACACAGATACAAAAGGTAGAGAAGATAAACCATTCGATAATAAACGTTTAATTGATATGATGGTTGACCAAGTTGTTAATGACATGGAAAGCTTCAAAGACGACAAAGTAGCTGTGTTACATCAAATCGACACTATGGAAGACAATTCAGACAAACTGATTGATGACATTTTAAATAACAAAAAGAATACAACAAAAAATAAAGAAGATATTTCTAAACTGGTTGATCAGTTAGAAAACGTTAAAAAGACATTTGCTGAAGAACCACAAGAACCAAAAATTGACAAAGGCAAAAATGATGAATTTAATACAATGTCTTCTAACTTAGATAAAGAAATTAGTAGAATTTCTGAAAAGAGTACGCAGTTGTTATCTGATACCCAGGAGTCAAAATCAATTGCAGATTCAGTTAGTGGACAATTAAATCAATTAGATAATAATGTGAATAAACTGCATGCGACAGGTCGCGCATTAGGTGTAAGAGCGAATGACTTGAACCGTCAAATGGCTAAGAACGATAAAGATAATGAGTTGTTCGCTAAAGAATTCAAAAAAGTATTACAAAATTCTAAAGATGGTGACAGACAAAACCAAGCATTAAAAGCATTTATGAGTAATCCAGTTCAAAAGAAAAACTTAGAAAATGTACTAGCAAATAATGGTAATACAGATGTAATTTCACCAACATTATTTGTATTGTTGATGTATTTACTATCAATGATTACGGCATATATTTTCTATAGTTATGAACGTGCTAAAGGGCAAATGAATTTCATCAAAGATGATTACAGTAGTAAAAACAATCTTTGGAATAATGCAATTACGTCTGGTGTTATTGGTGCAACTGGTTTAGTAGAAGGATTAATTGTCGGTTTAATTGCAATGAGTAAGTTCCATGTATTAGCTGGCTATAGAATGAAATTCATCTTAATGGTGATTTTAACAATGATGGTCTTTGTACTCATCAATACGTATTTATTACGACAAGTTAAATCAATTGGTATGTTCTTAATGGTTGCTACATTAGGCTTATACTTTGTAGCTATGAATAATTTAAAAGCATCTGGTCAAGGTGTTACTAATAAAATTTCACCATTATCTTATATTGATAATATGTTCTTCAATTATTTAAATGCAGAACATCCAATAGGTTTAGCGTTAGTAATATTGACGTTAATCGTAATTATTGGATTTGTACTGAACATGTTTATAAAACACTTTAAGAAAGAGAGATTAATCTAATGTTGATGAATAGCGTGATTGCTTTAACTTTTTTAACAGCATCTAGCAATAATGGCGGACTTAATATTGATGTGCAACAAGAAGAGGAAAAGCGAATCAATAATGATTTAAATCAATATGATACAACGCTATTTAATAAAGATAGTAAAGAAGTCAACGATGCGATTGCTAGACAGAAAAAAGAACGACAACAACAAATAAAAAATGATATGTTTCATAATCAAGCGAGTCACTCGACTCGCTTGAATGAAACTAAAAAAGTGTTATTTTCCAAATCTAACTTAGAAAAGACTTCGGAGAGTGATAAAAGCCCCTATATTCAAAACAAGCAGGAGAAAAAAATATTCCCGTACATTTTGATGTCTGTAGGGGCTTTTTTGACTTTAGGATTTGTCATTTTTTCAATTCATAAAGGGAGACGAACGAAAAATGAATCAGCACGTAAAAGTAACATTTGATTTTACTAATTATAATTACGGCACATATGACCTAGCTGTACCGGCATATTTACCGATTAAGAACTTAATAGCTTTAGTATTGGATAGTTTGGACATTTCAATATTTGATGTCAATACACAAATTAAAGTGATGACGAAAGGTCAATTACTTGTTGAAAATGATCGACTCATTGATTATCAAATCGCTGATGGAGATATTTTGAAGTTACTATAGGAGGAAAAATAGATGGTTAAAAATCATGACCCTAAAAATGAAATGCAAGATATGTTAACACCTTTAGATGCCGAAGAAGCAGCTAAAACAAAATTACGCCTAGATATGAGAGAGATTCCTAAGTCTTCAATTAAGCCAGAACATTTTCATTTAATGTACTTATTAGAACAACATTCTCCATATTTTTTAGATGCTGAACTAACAGAGCTGCGTGACAGTTTCCAAATACATTATGACATTACTGACAACCACACACCTTTTGATGATATTAAGTCATTTACTAAAAATGAAAAATTACGTTACT